>CACJAW010000030.1 GCA_902591495.1 uncultured Pseudohongiella sp. | reverse complement strand
CTTGTAGATTACAAAAACCTCTTAATAATTAAACTTGGCACCTTAATTGATGATAAGAAATATCTTGAAGTTTTCCATAGTTCTCGTCCAGGGCTGTATACAAACTGCTGCGCCTCCGGCAGATGAGGTTTTTGAGCCAGCTCCAGTTGGTAGCGTGGCCCTTAACTATACGGAGGAAACCCCGCATGAATATCAACTCCTTGATATTGCTGTGAATGTGTTTGAGGTGGAATTGCATGCAAGCGAAAGTGAACAATTTGGAGAGTGGATTTTTAGTGAAATTAGAAAAAATGAAGCCCACTATCTGCCTTACGTGATGAAGGAAACACTCTTGCGTTCTAATCAGTGGGGAGCCGTTAGAGTCCTTCCCGAGAACGACCCCTCAGTAGACCTGCAAATTAAAGCAAAAGTCAAAGCTTCAAATGGGAAGCGCATTTTAGTTCATATTGAGGCTGCAGATAGCACCGGCCGCGTCTGGCTTGATCAGGAATATTTGGACTTGGCGTCTGAAGATGATTTTTCTGACAGAGTTAGGATCACTCCTGGACAACCCTTTGATCCCGAAGAGTTTGTAGAGCCATTTCAAGACATCTACAACGCGATCAGTAATTCACTAGTCAAGTTTCGTTCAGCTCTCACAGAACAAGAGTTGGTGGATTTGAAGCGTGTATCTGAAATGATTTATGCAAGAGATTTAGCGCCCGAATCTTTTGATGATAGCTTACGTCAAGACAGCAGTAATTTACTGACTGTTGTTTCACTACCCGCCGAAGATGACCCTATGCTGAAGCGTGTAGAGGACATACAAACACGACATCATTTGTTTATTGATACAGTAGATGAATACTACAGATCCCTTTACGAGCAGATGCAACCGTCGTACGCAGTCTGGCGAAAATACTCTTTTGACCAAATCAATGAAGATACAAAGGCTGCTAAGGAACAATATGACTTTCAGAACTATGGACAATCGGGCAGTTACCTTACCCTGACTCAACGATACGACCGTTATCGATGGAGCAAGATCTTCGAACTGGAGTATCGCGAAATATCCGCAGGATTCAATAATGAGGTGGGACCGGCAATATTAGAGCTCAATAAAAGCGTACATGGGTTAAGTGGAACTATGGAAGAACAATACATTCAATGGAAGAGAATACTAAGACAGCTATTTTCGTTGGAGGCAGAAATTCCCAACTGAGTTAGCTCGTCTCAGATTTCTCCATCTTAGGCCATAGATTTACTTGCAATTAGAGGATTGTTTTGAGAGCTTTAGCGGAACTTTAAGCACAGCTAATTGAATGAATATAATAAAAACGAAACCTCAAAGTCGTCGACAATTTCTCAAAAATGCTGCCTCATATCTCACGCTTGCAGGTTCAGCATTCCTAAACCCTCTGCCCACACTTGGACAGAGTACTAACCTGAAAGTGCGTTCTGTGGATGCCTATCCGATTTACATCAATGAACGTTCTGAGGGCCTGCTCGATTCTCCAAATTTTTTAAATGAGGATGACCCTGCTCGTTGGCGGTTTGGAGGTCCTTTTGAGCAACTACCGTCAGCCATAATTACAATTATAAAAACAAATGAGGGCTTAACAGGTTTTGGAATGGGAGCTGGTGGCAGCGCGGCTGTGGAAATTATAAATGGCCATCTCAAGCACTTTTTAATTAATACAAATCCATTAAACGTGGAGCAACTTTGGGATCAGATGTATACATCCAGCATTTTTTACGGACGCCGGGGCATTTTTGCAATGGCATTAAGTTCAGTAGACAACGCGTTATGGGATATCGCTGGGAAATACGCAGACAAACCAGTACACCAGCTTTTAGGTGGCTCAGAACGCGATCGTATTGAAATTTACCAGACCAACGGCGATTTTTTAGAGGCTCAGCGTCGTGGGGTGAAAAATTTTAAGAGAACGACCTATGGGGGACCAAAAACGCCGAAAGACGCATTAGATCGGTTCGTAACTTCTGTATTGGAGGCTAGAGACCAACTCGGTCCCGATGTAAGACTGATGACAGACTGCGTTTCACGGGATGGGACGGTGGAGTGGGCCATACCTTTTTGTAAACGACTGCGAGAGGCTAATCTCTACTTCATGGAGGAACTCCTCTCTCCCGACAATGTCTTCGGATATGCGGAGCTGAGGAGGAAAGTTGGGTTCGAAGGCGATGGTTTGACAAGAATCGCCTGCGGCGAACACGAATATACCGAACACGGTTTCAAGGTTTTAGTCGGTCTCGGTTCTGCGGATATTTTACAACCTGATATCACATGGTGCGGCGGCACGACAGCAGGGCGAAGGATATCGGCGATCGTCGAAGATGCAGGCCTTGAATTAATCCCACATAGAGGTGCAAGCTCTTGGGGGTTCCCTATTGCTTTAACCTCTCCGAGCTGTACCATGGCAGAGAGTTTCCCTGAAGGTTCGGCTATTTTAGACGCGATGTCATGTCAAGTTGAGAATGGTTACGTTGTTGCTCCAACCAAACCTGGGTTTGGTCATTCTCTTACAGAAAAGATGGTGCTAGATTTTCAGCTAACCCGAAGGATATAACGCAACCACAAGAGAGGTGACAATATGTCAGAAGAAATTGCTGCTATAAATCAATCTAGAACAAAGATACTGATCGGTGGATCAGTTGCCGCTATATTGGCCGTCGGCATAATTGGGTTTTTGATCTTTTCTACCGTCTGCCCTTGCGAAAGAACTCCAGGTGGATTTCTATTTGGTGAAAGTAGTGACGCTCCGGTTTCAGACTGGTCATTCGCTAATAATGTCCCCTTATGCCAGCTGCAAATTTACGCAGGCATTCGCCCCCATTCGATTAATTTAAATTGCATGGCAACCCCCGAGGGAGAAATGTATCTGAGCTGCTCTTTTTGTGATACCAAATATTGGGCTAGCAAGGTAGAGACAAATGAAATCGGAGTAATGCGATTAAACGGCATCACTTATCCTGTGCATGTGAATCGAATCACCGACCCTGCTACGATGGATAAAGCTTGGAGCGCGAGAGTCCAAAAACTGCAGGTGTATCAATCTTTAGACAACCCAGCACCGGATCCCGACTCAAAGCGCCCCGACCGATGGTGGACTTTTCAAATTACGTCTAGATCCTAGAAATTTACCGAGTTAAAGAGGTTTATTATGATTTTTAAGAGAGGAATCTCACAACTAACCTTGGGCCTGACTAGTGCTGTTGCATTCGTTTGTTGCTTGCAGGCGCAAGAACGCAGCTGGGTGGATTTGGCTGTCCATAATTTTGGAGCGCCGATTAACACGATGTGGGCAGAGGGCGAATTATCTTTCGCCGCTGATGGCACTATGGTTTACTGCAGCGCAAGGCAGGATATGGCCGTGGCACCTGGAGACCCAAAAGATTTATATATTGCGACGTTCAACTCTGAGACTGGCAGTTGGAACCAACCCGTAAATATGGGCTTACCCATCAATGCGGCTCCCGCAACTGATGTAGACCCTTTAAGGCTTGGGGATGATAGAGAGCCCTGGATCACGGCTGACGGAAACACTATCTATTTCAAGTCTGACAGGCTGGCTACTTCAAACCCAAATAATGCAACTGATCTTTTTGTGACGCGCAAGATAAGTGGTGTATGGTCAGAACCAGAGTTAATACCTTTTCCAATTAGCACAAACGAAGGTAATGAACACTGTCCAGCCATCCTTCAAGACGGCGAGACACTTTGCTTTGCCTCTCGCAGGGCTGGTGGCTTTGGTGGGTCTGATATTTATTGTTCAAAGCAGGATGAAAATGGTGACTGGCTCGAACCAGTCAACCAGGGGCCTAACATCAATACCGCTGCCGAAGAATTTCATTTCACTCAGGACTCTGACGGAACAGTGTACTTCACGTCAAACAGGCCAGGTGGTTTTGGAGGAATGGATATCTATGGATCAATGCAAAAGGGCGAAAACGCTTGGAATCCCGCTTACAACTTAGGTCCGCAAGTTAATACAGCCGCGGCTGACATGTGTCCAGCTCTGCCTCCCGGAACAAATACCATTTCTTGGTTTTCATCCAGGGAAGATAATAGTTTCGGCAACATTGACATCTTCTGGACAAATAAAATAAACACTAAGTGATTTAGAGAAAGAGGCTCTGGTATTGACCAGAGCCTCTTTGGGACTATTATCAGGCTAGCGCGCGATCAAAAAGATTTAAAAGCCTGCTCCAAGCTCGCTCCGCTTGAGCTTGATGATAAACCTGCGAATCAATAGCACACCAACCGTGCATGGCATCCTCATAAACCTCAATCTCAGCGGAGATACCAGCGTCAGCGTATGTTGATCTTAAAGTTTCTTTAGCTTCTGGATCATTATCGTCATCATTTTGAGCTACACAATGCAGCATCTGTGCTCGGGTATCAGGAATCAACAAGTGGGGACTATCTGCGTTTTCAGTAGCTAGACCCCCTCCATGAAAAGTTGCTCCAGCAGCCATTCTCTCTGGAACTGCGGCTACGGTTCTCATAACCATCGGTCCTCCCATGCAGTAACCTGTGGTACCTATCCCTTTTGATGTATCTACTTCAGGTTGACGGTCGATCCAGTCGATAAAAGCTCTTGCGTCTGAAAAGTGTGTATCAGCGTTTAAGTTTCTGGCCATGGGGAGGACTATTTCTCGCGTTTCTGGTTGTCCGAAGCTTGCGCCGAAGCCAACCACCGGTGCGTGGGCGTCCCGATAGAATGGATTAACGGTGAGAACCGCATACCCCGAACGAGCCAAGCGCTTACCCATCTCCCGGAAGGCAGGTCTTAGTGCCAAAATATCAGGCCAAACCAATACGGCCGCATGGGCGCCCGCTGAGGGATAGACAAAGTAACAATCAGCGACACCATCCGGAGTCCTAATCTCAACATCCCTCTCTGATACAGATTGGGCGTTTGCCATCGGTGGCATCATCATTGCTAAACCTGCTCCTGTTGCCAATTTTGTGAAATCCCGACGACTCATTTCGGGATGGCGGCGCAGATATTCCTCAACATCTTTTTGAGTATCTTTATCACACATACAATTTCTCCTTTGTGATTTTAAATCCTTTCCGCTTCAAGATCGCACGGGCTCAGATTGGAATCAGTAGTTTATAGAGCTTCATCTCTAAATAACAAAATAGTTGGCAAGAGGGTATGGGGGACAAAAGAAAAACTCAAGAGCCTTTATCATCTAAAAACCGTTTTCGGTTGAATTTTTGGCTTTATCAGGGTAAAAATCCAAGAAAGGTTCGGTTTCGGACAAAGCTCAATAGACCAGTCAGCTCTAAAAACTACAACAAAAATATAAAAGGTATTCATATGGCAAACCCCACTCGCCGATTATTCTTGAAACAAGTTGCGCTGACTGGCACAGCCTTTTACGTTCCTCGCATGAGCATTGCTCAGCAGAACTGGCAGGTGGAAACTGTCGCGGGAACAGGAGTTGCTGGCTACGAATTTGAAGGCCGCGATGGACTTATAGCAAACGAAACACCTGTTAATAATCCCTACGGTGTCGTGGTAGGGCCTGGCGATAATTTATACTTCTGTGAGGTAGATACGGGACGCACCCGCAAATTGAACCTGACAACTAACCGACTGACCACGATTGCTGGGAATGGGGAAAAAGGGTTTACCTCAGAATCACGGAATCCTTTACAAACATCTTTTAACGCTCCACATGAGATTCGCTGGGACGAACAAGGCAACCTCTACATAGTAGAGAGGGACTCTCACAGCGTTCGTCGGATCGCGGCTAGGACAGGATTGGTTACAACCCTTGCAGGTAACGGAGAACCTGGTGACAGCGGAGACGGACGACCAGCCGTACTCGCCCAACTTAACCGGCCCCACAGCATAGCCTTTGACTCCGATGGTAATCTCTTAATTTGCGATATTGGTAATCATCGTCTTCGAATAGTAGACAGAGAGTCCGGCTTCATCCGGACATTGTCTGGCACAGGCGAGAGAACTCAAACCCCAGATAATGCGCCCCTGGAAGGCACACCACTATTGGGCCCCAGATCTATCGACACCGACCCAGATGGAAATGCGTACTTAGTTCTCAGAGAAGGAAACGCCATTTATCAGATCGATATCCAAGGAAACCGACTACAGAGGATAGCTGGGACTGGAGAACAGGGCTATACAGGGGACGGAGGACCGGCGATTGATTGCACATTTAATGGTCCCAAGGGCATTGCCTATTCAAAACAAGACCACTCGTTATATATTGTTGATACGGAAAACCACGTCATCAGGCGCTTGGCTCTCTCTACTGGAATAATCCAAACTGTTCTTGGCAATGGTGAACGTGGAAATGGTTCTGATGGCAATCCGCTTAACTGTGAGACTGACCGCCCTCACGGAGTATGCGTTCATGAGGGCATTGTGTATGTCACTGATAGCGAAAGCCATAGAATTAGAGCGATTTCAGGACTAATGTAAATACACTTAACCGCTAATCGTAATAGTAAGGCGATAGGTTCAATGAATTTGCCAACTCTAAATTATGCTGGATCCAAAATGTAGCACCGCTCTCTTGCCGAATTACCTCTATCTTATTCATTGACCGCAACGTCTCTGCGGCATCGGTATTGAAAACTGGCGTCCTTCTCAACATACGACTTGCTTCAAAATGATAGAGGTCGCCAGAGAGAATGAGTGGACCATAGTTCTCCAACTCTAGCTTCAGGGCTTGGTGTCCGGGAGTGTGTCCAGGAGCGGAAAGTATCACGACACTGCCATCACCAAAAACGTCATGATCACCTTGCAACAATAGTTTCGTTGATTCTGCAAGATCCGTATATAAAGGCGGGCGAAAAATAGGATTATTTACCGCATCATGAAAGGCAGCATAATACTCTGATTCCTGGATCAACAGGGTAGCATCACTGAAAGCGTTAGCTGCGCCAACATGATCGTAGTGAAAATGCGAGTACGCTGCGAAATCGATATCCCTTGGCTCAACACCAATATCACCAAGCTGGTCAATTACTGATCGATCGTACCAATTACTTGCACCCACTTGTCTAGGACCAACCAAATCCAGTGGCAAACCTGCATCCCAAATCATCTTGCCGTCTGGATGATCTATAAGATAACAGGCCACAAATAGCTCTCGGACATCGGTTTCCTCATTTGATAATCCGAAATCGCTTATGTCATCGCGATATATGTGACCGCAATCAAAAACATACAGTCTCACATTTGCTTCAACGGAAGATATAAAAAGGCTAAGTAGTGATATCAGTATTGTATTTTTCATTTACACCTCTTTTTTAAAGGATTCTAATCTAGCTAACGTACTACTATCACTTTTATAACATGCAACATGTAATTCCTTGTAACTTTTATCTTTAGCGTTACGTCAATTCTTATTGAGCCAACCTAAGCTCTACAGGAATTGAACCGTCCCTACCGCCCGTTAAATATCCTATAAATGAATCTCCCCATCCATATTTACCGCGCATTAATAAATTAATCTGCGCGCTTTTGCTCTGTCTTGTTGTCCAAGAATAGCTATATCGTCGACCATTTCTTGTAATGTCCACCATTTCAGCTTCTCTTAAACGATCAAACCACCCTGAACCATCGGCCCCTACTCGTAAATATTGGTATCCCTCATCATCAACAACCCAAAGTCTGGTAATTATCTCTTCCCCTTCATTATTTAGAGTATGCAGCTCAACAACTTCGACCCGCTCCGAAGCAATAAGCTGTACCAAATATATAACAATTATCAGACTGACCAGCAAAATAGGAAATTTAAAAATCGACCGAAGCTTCACTAAACTCTCCCACAGTGTTTACTGCTTTACACTGAGAGTGTACCCTAATCAGAAGCTTGGGGATCAGAAAAAAAATGAACATTCCCACTATGGGTTGCGAGCGCAGGAATGTTCAAAGGGCATTGAAAGAGTAGCGTTGAGGACAGCACGTCATATATTGAACGCCACGTACTCCTTAAACGCCTTATAGATCATACTGGATCACGTTTTAAGGAATTTTAGGAAATTAATTTGAAAAAATTGATAAGAGGTTTAGGAGTAAGTTTGCTAGGCATTTTTGTAGCAGTAGCTCTGTTTTTTTTTGGAACGCGATTCACGGATGGACCACTCGCAATTTTTACCGGAGGACAATTCACAAGCGGTATATTGGATAATGCTCCCGAAGACTGGAGTTATCTAAAGGAGCGAGATCTAATTGAATTCCAAACTCTTACTCCAGCAAGATCAAGAACCGTCTGGCTTGCTGTGCATGATAGTCGGTTATTTATCGTCAGCGGCTATATGAATACGGGTTATGGGGGTATCTGGAAACAGTGGCCACACTATCTTAGCGAGGACGACCGAATCATTCTGCGCATTGATGAAACGCTTTACGAACAGCGGCTCGAACGAATTATGGAAGGGCCTGAGGTTATCCCGGTTCTTCAAGAACTTAGTAGAAAATACTTCGGTGGCGCACAAGGTCTGGGCACACAAGATACTGTGGCGCGAGGCGATACTTGGATGTATGAGGTAGTAGACAGATAATCTCAATGTGTGTAGCTATTAATTGAAGTTTAGCGAACAGTTTTTAATTTTAATTTTCTAGAATTGGTTCATAAGACTCATGAATAATACAAAAAGAACTCTTTTCCCTTCAATCCTCTGCCTACTTTTAACAAACTGTAATCAATCTGAAGATGTGCAAACACTCCCTCTTGAATTAAGTTTTGAAGAGTCATTTCAGCTCCAATTAATTGAGGCTGAGCCGGGAACTATAATTGATGTGCCCGCTGGAACTCATAGTTTTACTAGGAGCTTATCCTTAAATGTTCCTGGTGTAACAATACGAGGCGCAGGCATGGATCAGTCAGTTTTATCCTTTGCTAATCAGATGCAGGGTGCTGAAGGTTTATTAGTAACGGCTAATGATTTTGTCATCGAGGACCTTGCGATAGAAGATACTATTGGAGATGCACTTAAAATTAATGAAAGCACCAATGTTACAATCCGCAGGGTCCGAACTGAATGGACTAATGGGCCAGACCCAGAGAACGGTGCTTACGGTATTTATCCAGTTCAGTCACGAAATATCCTCATCGATGGTTCAGTGGCAATTGGTGCCGCGGATGCGGGAATCTACGTGGGACAATCCACCCAAATTATCGTTCGTAATTCTCGCGCAGAATACAACGTCGCTGGCATTGAAATAGAGAATTCAACCTATGCTGATGTGTATGAAAATGTTGCAACAAATAATACTGGGGGGATTCTTGTTTTTGATCTGCCAAATTTAGAGGTACAAGGCGGACAGTCGACCAGAGTATTTAATAATGAAATCTACCGTAACAATACCGAAAATTTTGCGCCGGAGGGTGCGATTGTAGGTAATGTTCCTCCCGGCACTGGGTTGCTCATATTAGCCAATGACAATATTGAGGTGTTCGATAACCAATTTTGGGACAACGGTAATGTAAACCTCATGATCTACAGCTACACGCTTGGCGGCCGAACCATTGAAGATCCAAATTATGATCCTTTCCCGGAACAAATTTACATACATGACAATGAGTTTCGCGGAGGAGGTACGGCTCCAAGACACAGACTTCTTATTTCTTGGCATGAAATCGCTCAAGTAAATACGCCTAATGTAGTTTGGGGAGGATTGACCGCCGAGGGTAATAGGTCTTCTAAAATAGTCTGCCTTGGTGAAAATTCTTCAACAAGTTTTCTAAACCTAAAAGGGGGATTTGATCCGAAAAACGTTAGCTATGACCCCACGCCACACCGATGCTCACTGCCAAGACTCTCTCCAATTGAGTTAAAATCCGCCGGAGATGATTAAGTTCCCTGCTTTTTGAAAATTGTTGCAATTTCCAGCTTTATTCAAACACGGTTTTCATAGCTTGCGCAATTCTCATGTAAGCTGGTTTGAACCCCGAGAGAAGATATCCATCTTTAATTAGAGTATCAGTAGCAGATTCGTACTTCTGTAAATAATCCTCAAAAGAATTGTATAAACTAGCAATCGAGTCACGTTTATCTCCATTCGCATTTGCAGCTTCATCATCTTTAGCATAAGGAATGTAGCCCCCTGATAATCTTGCCAGAGCTCTTTCTCCTCCAGTCTGGATTGCTCTTAAGTTCCACGATGTAAATGTTGCAAGTGGAACTGCTGCTGCCGGGGGCTGGATTGTACTGTTTTTTAAATCATTGTTATTCGCATCTACTGCCGGCACTAATGTATTGTAGTAGTGATCTGAAAACGTAGGATGTTCATCGATTACTCTCTCGCTAGCCCACCTCTCCCCATAATAATTATGTGTCGGTTTATACATCTCAGAAGGGTGATTAACAAAACTAATTTCATTCCATGCTGCCTTGTTAATGCTTCCCCCAATATGTGACTCAACTAAGGATCCATCTTCGATAAGGGGGTAGCGAGAATTGGGCGGCTCTTTATCCTCAGCTACCCAATCATACATGCGAGTAACCAAAGACATACCAATAGGATTCCACATGCTCGGATTGGGCGGAAGCTGGCCGTTAGTTGCTTCCCGTGGCAGCCCATTTCCTGATCCATGCTGAGATCCTCCAATAGTGTAAAACCTAACGGAAGGTGGTACTAAGGCATCCCTTGTACCTTCAGGATTAGTGTGTGGAAGCGATCCAGCTCTTATCCAATATTCGTTGGAAGTTTGAATATGCATTATTTTTGGTGCTGTATTGGTGCTTATAGCTTTTTTAAGGATTCCATCCGAGACACCCGTAAATGGATCTATACTCTCACCGTACGTAAATGGAAAAAGATCATTTGGATAAAGATAATTCGAGTGATGTCCATTCGTCCGAGTCGGCATAGCAAAACGGTTATTAAACATTCCGTAACCACCGCCAGCTATGAAGGGTACGACACCATCAAAAACTTTCCTGCCTTCGAGATCTTGATTAAATCCATCATACACGTACTGTCGCAGCAATCGCCCACTTTGAGAAAAACCGTAAGCAACGGTGTGCCGTATATCAGGCAACCCTATTCCGTTGAGTTGTTCAGCCTCTTTTCCCTCGAATCGAATAAGAGAGACCAGGTCGCGTATAGCTGCCATTCCAGATCCAGCCAACACTGGATTTTTTGCCTCGTATATAAGCTCATAAATAACGCCTGGCCTTAGACCGTCATTAACGTTCAACTGAATTTTTTTCTGGTTGCTATTAGGTGAGTCATCAACTATCAATTCAAACTGAGATCTCTCAATTGGAATTCTAGGATCTTTTAGATAATCTCGTCTGCTCAGCCGCGCCTGCCTTGAACCTGAATCAGTTGGTTCATAAGCTAGATGACCTCCGCCAGCAATGTTAATGTCATTTGATGCTCTAGAAACACTAACCTCGTACCTTACCTCTCCTGTAATTAGCTCCCGTTCAGAACCCACAATAGGAGCATGCAATCGTAATCTTCCTGGTTGTTCTTCAATCTCATTAATCCATCCGGTTAGCAAATAAGTAAAACCAAGCTCCGAAAGCGGATCACTTAGGGATCTTTCCGGCGGAGTGGCTCCTCTCCCTCTGTTATTAACCATGTAAAGCATGCCATTGTTGGCGATATTGTCTGAAGGAATCACCAATTTAAAATCAGCCGCATACTCGACTCGTCCGTTGTCATTAAGAGGAGCAAATTCGATATCAGTAATCGCTGCGTTTTTTGGATCTCTAGGATCTAAAGATAAGTACACAATACCTTCAATTTTGTCATAAGAATAATTTATACCCTCAGCACTAATCTGCTCGCGTTGAAGGATCTCTATTCGCGATACTTCAGCGTTAGAATCGAGCTGAAATAGGGCAAAAACGTAAAGGGTAAATAGCTTTATGTATTTGGGGTGAATCATGCAGGCATCCTTATCACTGTTGAAAGATGAAAGTCTAGTTTTCTAAATCCCCCCGAAAAGGGAAGTCTTTCGTATTGGTGTAGGTGTGTCAATACTATTAGAAGCTATCGCTATCAATTACACACTTTCAGGAGCCGCCCAACGATGCTGAATCTGAACTATTTTTCTCAAGATATCGAGAAAAGATTGGCATCAATGCCGTTAATACAGATCCCAAAACAAGTAGCACGGCGCCGATCAATGAAAGTGTACCTAATCTGTCTGAGTAAGCGTAGTTTGGTTCGATAAGAACAATAAATTTGAGTCCAATTATTGTAAACAAAGGTGCTAATGCGAGCACGGCGCTAACCTTTGAAGCGTCCCAGCAATTAAGAGCCTTGGTAAAACAACCGTATGCGACGACAGTATTAAGGCAACAGAAACTTAAAAGAAATATCTGAAATCCACCCAAGTTAAGTAAAGCATTCGGGGATACAAACGGGACCAATACTATGGCAGAAATCCCGTACATCATGAACAAGAGCTGAGAAGGTGTAAATTCACGCAGCAACTTTTTCTGAAGCAAAGAGTAGACTGTCCATGTGATCGCCGATAGAAAAACAATGAATACACCAAGTGTCTGTTGGCTACCCAAATTCTTGAACTCCCCTAAACGGTCGTTAAAAAATAATAAAAGTCCCGCTCCTATAAAGAGCGTTCCGATTTTTTGCGCGCCTGAAAACTGCTCCTTATAAAAAACAACACCTCCAAAGATCAAGAAAAGAGTGGTCAACTGTATAACAGCTTCACTCGTCTCAGCATTTAGGTAGTTGAGCGAGAATGAGAAAAAAACGTAGTTCGCACATAAACCGGCCGCTGAGACAATTATCATTACTCTTGTCAGTATGTTTGTAGTTCCCAGCTTAGGGGGTTTTTCTCGAAAGTTAAGCCATACCAAAACAAAAAAGGCTGCAAATAAGAACCGATACCAAACGATGGTTGATGCATCCATACCCGTCAACAACTCCTTCAAAGCGATAGGTAGGACTCCCCACATAAAAGCAGTAATTAGGGACAGTATAAAACCAAGTGAGTGATTTTGCTGCGATTTCATTATGAGTCTTTCTGAAGTATCTCGAGTCGAGGAATCGTAGCATATTTGAGCGCAACTTAACCGCGATGACCGTGGATAGTGTACGTTGTGTTTTTATCAAAACCCTTATGAGAATGAAATATTTGCTGAAAACTTAACACTAAGAAACTCCATTTGATCTGCAAGCACGTTGTGGTTGCATAAGTAGAGGAATTCATACTGATTAGGGACAAACGGAATCGCTAATAATTTCATGGAAGCATCCTCAGGGACCCGGTCTGCCTTCCTGTTATTACATCGACGGCAAGAACTCACGACATTAGTCCAAATGTCTTTCCCTCCCTTGGAGAGGGGCTTCACATGATCCCGAGAAAGCTGATGAACCCCAAACTTTCCTCCGCAATACAAACACATGTTTTGATCACGGCGAAAAAGGAATTTATTCTCAAGTGGTGGGTGGAAGGATTCGTTATGCATTTTGCCATCACATGCGACGATACTAGGTAACCTTAAAATTGATTGTTCCCCCTGTCGGTTAACACCGCCCCTAATCTCCATTACAGTATTTCCCATCGACCAGATGACTAAATTTTTAACCAAAAGTGTCGCCGTTTCCTCCCGAGTCAACCAGCTAACCGGAGTACCCGCTTTATTCAATCTAAGAATCTTGGAACTCATAAAACCCCCGAGGAAAATTATGGGCAAACAATCGTTTACCTCTTAAAATTTATCGGCACGATTAGTTGGTGCTCGAATCTTCAAGTCACTTAACTCTTGCAGTAAGTTTGATGTAGTCAGTAAGGTTTTACGATGCTAAGGCTCTCCTCGATAGCGCTCATAACCCCCGTTGTAGTACCAATAACACCCCTGGCAGAGTAGGAGTAGTAAAATAAAAAAAGGGATGGTTCCCCAATCCGGTCCACCAACTTGAAAATAAAATACAGCGTTGTGTCTTACCTCTTCGCTTGGAAGCTGCGCTGTAACAATGCCGATGTAAGTACCTCCTTCTTCGAATTCATAACTAGCACGATAATAACCACTATCCTCGATAGACGCATTTTGATAATAAACGGTCGCTGACTCTATATCAGCAATGGCCTGCACATCGCTCCAACCTGCGAAACGACCTATGTTATTCACATCCCTAATTATTCTGAAATCAACATCCATTTCCCTGAGCGACTCGTGAAGATATTCCATAACAAAGATTGATTGGGTTACATCAGGTATGTCCTCACAAAATTCCTCGCTCTCCCGCGTTTCCGGTTGGAAGACCGTGAAATGGGCTTGCATAAAGTCTACCGTTATTACGCATTGGTCTTCTTGAAAAGCCACCCCACCATGACCGAACGTCTGAGAGTTGAATAAGGTAGCCACTAGGCATGTGACCGCGTGCAAAATTTTTATCGTTGAAATGAGACGCATGAATCAAAAACGCTTAAACCTCTACCAGGGGATCACATTACCATCATAATTAAAGAAGGCTCCGGAAGTCTCCAAGGTCAAATCCTCTATGACTTGGACCATGCCAGAAACGCTAGTCTCAGTATCAATTAACCCGTTCGGCCCGCCCATATCTGTTCGCACCCAGCCAGGATGGAGGACCGCAACAGCCATTGCCTCTGACAGCAAATCTACAGATATACTCTTCACCACTGAGTTCAACGCTGTTTTAGAGCTCCTATACACATAGGACCCACCTCCTTTGTTGTCGTCTATTGATCCCATTTTTGATGTGACGTAGAGCAATTTTTTTGACTTTCCTCGGCGTAAATTTTCAATTAAGAGCTGCGTAAGTAATAGCGGAGCAACAGCATTTATTCTAAGGACTGGTAGCCAATTTTCCTCATCAACCTTGCCAAAATTTGAATCTCTGGGACCATATACGCCCGCATTATTGATGAAGATGTCAATCGGTTCGTCACCTAAGTGTTTACAAAAGTCTTTCATCGATTCATCTGACGCGACATCAAGTTTAAGTATTTTTAAATTTGACTTGTTCTGACTGAGGTTAATTAATTCCTTCGAGCTTTCTTTTTCCCTGTAGGTCGCGATGACTTTATCATCCCTCTCCAAGTACTGTTTAATAAATTCTAATCCAATTCCTCTGTTGGCTCCTGTTACTAAAATCGTCGACATATAAACTCCATGCTTACTTATACTCTGCTTAAAATTGGCTAATCTACCCAGCAACAGGGCCTACGTCAAAGTCGAAAGTCGCCCTTTAAAAATGAATCGTTGTGAGATCCTACTCATTTCCTTAGCTTTTGCTATACTCCCATGCTTTTATATTCAGAGTGATAGGCGTATTAAAGCCTTGAATGTTTCACAACATGGTCACAAATAAAACGATTAGACAATTAACTCTAATCTCAGGTCTATTCTCGGTTTCTCTGACCTCTGAAGCCCAACGTCTCGAGGAAATCACTGTTATTGGGGTCGTTCCTGCCGGTTCCAGTATAGATGCGAAAAAACTGGCATTCCCGATACAGACAGCGAATGCTCAAGATATAGATAACGCCTCGATATTGAGTGTCGCGGATTTCCTACGTCAAAATTTCTCTAGCGTTTCGGTTAATGATGCTCAAAATAACCCCATGCAGCCTGACATTCAGTATCGTGGATTCACGGCATCTCCACTTTTGGGGTTAGCACAAGGTCTCGCTGTCTATCAAAATGGTGTACGTATTAACGAACCCCTGGGAGACACAGTCAACTGGGACCTGCTGCCTCAATCAGCAATCCAAAATTTATCTCTGGGTGGTGGCACAAATCCTCTCTATGGGTTGAATAGTTTAGGCGGCGCATTGGTAATAGATATGAAAGACGGTTTTAACTTTGAGGGCGCAAATCTCGAAATAAGCGCCGGATCATTTGGAAGAACTGTTTCAAATTTCGAAATAGGTGGTAACAATGGAGAGTTCGCGTTCTATGCAAACGTAGAACATTTTGACGAAGATGGTTGGCGTGATTATTCCAACTCAGATGCTATTAATTTTTACGGAACCGTTGGCTGGCGTCAGGAGGAGACTGAAGTAAATGTGAATTTCCAGCATGGAGAGTCTGAGCTGACAGGAAATGGCGCCTCTCCCGTTGAGCTTTTAAATCTCCGCCGAAAGGCCATCTTCACAGGGCCGGATATCACTGAAAATGATATGGATATGTTCAGCTTGGATTTTTCGCATCAATATAATTCTAAAGTAAGTTTTAGTGGCAATGTTTTTTATAGAGAGAACTCTACCGATGCTTTTAATGGAGACGGCTCCGAGTTCGGTATTTGTTCGTTTAACGGTTCAGAGTATCTGATTGAAGGGCTTGAGGAGGATGATCTCGAGGAAATCGGCTTAGATGATGACGATGTCTGTAACTCTCAATTCAGCAACAGTGGTCATCTTGAAAATTTCTTGAATAGTACCGCACAAACTCTAGACTCTGATGAATCCTTTAACATAGAGCTATTCGACAAGGACGAGCTCTCTGGAACTGGACTCCTTTCGGACGATGCCATCAATAATTTAAGTAACCGTAATCAAGAAAGCACTGGCGCAGATTTTCAAGTTACCGTACTCGACGAGTTTGCAGGAATGTCCAATCAACTTATCGTCGGCGGCTCATACTTTAATGGAGAATCAAAGTTTGATTCAGTCCTTGAACTTGCGACTATAAATCCATTGACCCGACTTACGACGGGACTCGGGACTGGCACATTTGTAGACGAGGCGGCAACTCTAATCTCCACCCAAACAGAGTCGTTCAGTATTTATTTCGCAAATGTCCTAGATTTAACTGACACACTTTCGCTAACCGTATCAGCGAGAGGGAATAAAACTGAGGTTGATTTGAGAGACAAGTCTGGAGAGCGGCCGGAGCTGAATGGGAGCCATACGTTTTCACGAGTCAATCCATCCTTAGGGCTAACCTGGCAAGTTAGCGAAGATCATAATTTCTATGCTTCATACTCGGAATCCTCTAGGGCACCTACACCCATTGAGTTAGCCTGTAACGAGGGCGTTTTTGATCTAGCAGTTCAGTATGCGCTAGCGGAGGGGAACGACCCTAACGACGTGGATTTTGAGTGCAGGCTACCAAATGCCTTTCTTGCAGACCCCCCGCTTGACGATGTCGTAGCCAAGAGCTTCGAATTAGGAAGCAGGGGCCAACTTAATAATCTACAGTACTCAATCAGTGTCTTCCATACTACAAATCATGATGACATTTTATTCCAAACAACTGGTCGCTCTACCGGACTTTTCGCTAACGTTGATAAGACACTAAGGGAAGGATTCGAAAGTTCAATTAGTGGTGAAATTGATCGTTTCAATTGGATGTTTTCTTATAGCAATATCCAAGCAAGTTTTGAAGATAACTTTAGTGCCTTAAGTCCTAACCATGATTTTGCTGACGATGACGGTGAAATTGGAATTCAAAGGGGCGATAAAATTCCCGGAATTCCTGAACACCAACTCAAGTTTTTGGGTAACTATAAGCTCTCTGAGGATTTGCATATCAGTTTTGACATCTCAAGGAATAGCAGCCAGTTCCTGCGAGGTGATGAGTCAAATCAAATGAGCGAAATTGATGGCTACACATTGGCAAATCTGCGCTTGCGCTATGAAATTACCGAAAACCTCGGTGTTTATGCAAGCGTTCAGAATCTCTTTGATAGAAAGTTTGAAACATTTGGACTACTAGGCGAGGAGCCAGGCGAACTCGAGGTGCCTATTATTGAAGACCTTGAAGTGCCCATATTCTTGGGAGCAGCCGCTCCCCGGGCGGGCTTTTTAGGGATAAGCTATAGTTTTTGAATTTAATTAAGGAAATATTTTGGAACTCGCAAAGCAATTAGATTATTTGGGTACGGAAACCGCATTTGCAGTGTCTGCGGCAGCTGCCGCGTGGGGAGCAAAGGGCAACAAAGTCTATCCATTCCATTTGGGCGATATCAACCTGCCAACTCCCGCGAATATCGTGGAAGCCATGCAGAAAGCTATCGGTGATGGCTATACCGGCTATTGCCCAGGCGCTGGAATACCGGAATTACGAGATGCATTGGCCAGGGATGTTGGCTCAAAAAGAGATCTCAAATATACCGCGGAGAATGTTTCCGTCCAGCCTGGAGGAAAGCCAGTTATAGGTAAGTTCCTTGCGACGGTTATGAATCCCAACGATGAAGTTCTATACCCGAACCCCGGCTATCCAATCTATGAATCCCAAATCGAGTACCAAGGCGGTATAGCTGTTCCCTATGGATACTTAGAGACAGAAACTGGTTTTAACCTTGATCTCGAGGCAATCAAGAACTCGATAAGCCCGAATACCAAGGCGATCATTTACAACAATTTTCAGAACCCAAATAGCGCCGAGTCCTCCAATAAAGAGATGGAAGAGTTGGCTGAACTTTGTATTAAACACGATCTATGGGTATTAAGTGATGAAGCTTATTTTGAGATACAGTATAGCGGCAGCCCTCGCTCGATAGTGAGCTTACCCGGCATGCGGGAGCGAACCGTTATCCTGTACACCTGCTCGAAGCGATTTGCCATGACAGGATGGAGGCTAGGCGCGGCTATAGGTCCTAAAAGCGCGATCGATATAATCAGTAAATTCAACACCAACATCGAGTCATGCACCACGCATTTTATCCAAAGAGGCATGATAGAGGCGATCGAAGGAGACACCACTGGCCCTGATAGTATACTTTCAGAACTGCGAAAGCGCCGTGACGCAACGGTAAATGGATTAAATGCTATTGATGGGATTTCAGTTACAGCACCTAACAGCACGTTTTATTTATTTCCAAATGTAAGCAAGGTCATGCTTAGAAAGAATATTACTGACGTTAACACCTTAATGGAGCAGGCCCTTGTCGAGACTAATGTGTCATTCTGTACACGGAAGCATTTCGGCAGGGCAGTTGAGAACGAAACGGCCAATTATTTACGATTTGCTTACTCTGGCATTGACGTTGAAGACATAAACGAAGGAATGAATAGATTAAAACTGTTTTTTGAAACCTAAGCACTACCTTATTTACCCTTGTCTTCGGATAGCACTTCAAATTTTGAGCTTAAGAACCTGTGAACTTTGGTTTACGCTTTTCTAAAAAAGCACTTCTTCCCTCTTTATAATCTTCACTCAAAAAACAATTGTTTACCATTTCATCTACGTGAGCTGGACTATGCTGACCCGGGTCTTTCACTACTTCCCCAACGGTAGCTTTTACCGCACTGATAGTTAAAGGAGCATTAGCTACAATTCTATCTGCATATTCACTAACAAATGTTTCCAGTACCTCTGAGTCAACCACAAAGTTAATTAGCCCAATTCTTAAAGCTTCACTCTCTTCCAAGAAACGCGCAGTAACCAAAATGTCTTTGGCGCTGGACGGACCCACGATAGACGTCAGTGTTTTGACCGCTTGAAAACCATAACCAAGTCCAAGCTTCGCTGCTGGAATACCAAATTTCGAATTCTTTGATGCAATGCGAATATCGGTATTTAACGCGATTGCGAGTCCTCCTCCGATACAGTAGCCTCGAATCATTGCCACAACTGGTCTAGAAAAATTCGCTAATTTATCTAGAGCATTATCAAACGCTGCCTCATAGGCATCACGATCTTTTTGATTCGAGCGCTTTTCTTCAAATTCGGAAATGTCAGCACCGGAAACAAACGCAATATCTCCTGCACCTTTAAGTATTAAAACTCTTACCGACTCTTCTTTCTCTATTTCCTCTATAATCTGACCAAGACCTTGCCACATATCCAACGACATAGCATTTCGTTTCTCTGGCGCATTGAAAGTAATCCATGCGACTCCATCTCTAACTTCAGCTAACATTTTTGGTGTTGGCGAATCAATTATCATTTTTTCATCCGGTAGTTGATCTAATTTATTTAATAGAAATTTTTACAATATCATCCATTTCCAATTTTTCGATAACATCTTCGCTATAATTCAATTCCCTAAGAATCTCCCGTGAATCTGCGCCAAGTTCTGGCCCAGCTCTTTCAAAATCGGACTCTTGCTCAACATTAGACATCGTTATGGGTGATCTCAGGAGAGAAAGTTCTCCTAATTCTGGATGAGTTGCACTTTTTGTCATCTTAAGAGACTTTACATGATGATCATTAAAAGCTTCCCCGATATTATTTATAGGGCCGCAAGGAATACCAACCGAATTCATTTTTTCGACTAGCTCCTTAGAGGAAAATTTGGAGGTGATACTATTTACTTCTTCCCATAACACTTTCCTATTTTCCAACCTGCCCTCAACTGTAAGGTAATCCTCATTTTTAGCTAATGTCTCAACCCCAACAACTTCACAAAAGGCTCTCCACATTTTATCTGTGCTAGCTGCGAGATTAACTTGACCATCTCTGGTATTGAAAACACCCATAGGTGAGAGTGTTGGATGATTGTTGCCTTCCTGTTTCGGTATTTCGCCACGCATAGTGTAGCGCGCCGCCTGAAAGTCTAACTTACACAGCATAGACTCTAGCAGGGAAGTATGGACCCACTGACCCTCCCCGGTTTTTTCTCTGTGCAGTAGGGCTAGTAGAAGGCCTTGACCCAAAAACATCCCCGCCGAAGTATCGCTTATAGCAATACCTGCCCGCATTGGCCCCCTCTCAGGTTCACCAGTAATCTTCATCAAACCACTCATGCCTTGAATTACTTGATCAACTGCTGGGCGCTTTGAATAAGGACCATCTTGCCCAAAACCCGAAATACTTCCATAGATTATTGAAGGATTAATTTTTTTACATGACACATAGTCAATGCCCAATCGATTCTTTACATCCACACGGAAGTTTTCCACTACCACATCAGCTTTTTTAACCAGGTCCATGAATACCTCTAGACCTTTTTTGGTTTTAAGGTTTAAACAGAGACTTCGCTTATTTCTGTGAAGATTTTGAGAGTCCGGGCCTTGACGGCTTCCCGCAATATCACCCTCAACCGGGGCTTCGATACGAATCACATCAGCCCCCCAATCTGAGAGCAGACGAACCGCCGTGGGTCCTGCACGAGCTATGGTAAGATCTAAAACCACATAGTCTGAAAGCGGAAGTGTCTTTTCTATTTTTTTCTTATTCACACTCTGAGTCTTAACAATTTTTGGTTATTAAATTTATCTTGTTAAACTCGCTTCAATTTCCTGCCTGCGAGCACCTGCAAGTATGCTTGGAAGAGAATAATTGCCTTCATGACATCCTGACTCATAAAGTCTCTGCCCCTCAGGCATTCTCTCGAGAGTTATCCGAGATTTAACTTTTTCCGAAAGTATATCGGGATCGGAAATTTCAAATTCTAGGACCATTTCATTATCTGATACGGGAGTGTAGCGTTCGACTACTTCCAGCAACTGACTGGATCTTAATCTCCGATTTGACTGGTCTTGTCTGAAAGATTTAGTGTGAACGACTAGAGTATCACCCTCCCAGAAACCAATTGAGTCACCAAAAAATTTTGGGAAACTTGGTTCAAAATGGTCACCATTAAGCCTAACAATTCGCGAAGATGTATGATACTCGCCATAGATTACAACATACTTTTCATTTTGAACTATCTGAATATTCCTCCAAGGTCCGTCGAGCGGCAGTTGTACAATTAATGGCAACTGCCCCGGTACACCCAGGCATCTCTCATTTGCGGGTCTGTTTTCTGGCCCATCAAATCGCGTAAGGCCAGTCTTTTCACGGAGCGCAAAAATGTCCTGAGGATTTTCCTCGAGGTAGGGTAATCTGCCATCCTCTGGTTGCACTATCCTGGATGTAAGATACTCTCCGAATACCGGTACAAATTTGCTCACCAATCCATTGAAGTTTACATCCGACTGCTGCGTTATGATCCCTCCTGAAGGTGGCGGCCTTCTGTCTACCGGTAGTGGTTGTCTTGCTTTCTCGGTAGCAACCTGCCTAGCCCCCTCTAATTCATTTACTTCAGACAATGTGTACTGACTCTTTAACCCAAGAGAAACAGGCCTCTCAAGCGGAGTCATCGTTTGATCTGTCCATACCCCTTGAAGATCTGGATGTCCAAATTCTGTTAATGGGGCCTCATAGATTGCGGCCAACTGCGGGAAACCCACCTTTGCGTGTATGACACAAAAATATATGAGGCAGACTTTAAGTTTACGCTGAATGCACATAGCTTTCTTTTCAGTTAATCTGGTATATGATGTCTTATCATTTCATACGGTATTATACTGTTATTACAATATCAAACCATCTAGTCGACTTAAATCGCGCTTAGGGTTTACGGCTTGGTATTTTTGCAAGTCTTTTTACCTGAGAAACTTTTGACAGAAAAATGATTTATAAACGTTTAAAAATAATTCAGGCTCTAATCATTGCTGCATTAATAGCATCTTGCTCTACCGTTATTGAACCACCAAACGGAATGGTTGATTGGTCGCTTGCTAACACAACAGGAACCAAGGTAACCATGAGCGTATATGATAAGGTCTGTAATCGCAGTTATTTCAGAGTACCTATACCTAGGGCGCGCGAGAAATCAATTTCGACCTGCGCAGATTCAGATGGTAAAGCGGATGTCAGATATCGGAGATACAGTTTTAAGACTAGCGCAGATAATCCATGGCTTGAGACAAAGTTAACAAAAAACCAAGCATTAATGATTCGTTAGGCGAGAAGATACATCTTAAGGTTTTACTTCGTTGTTTAGGTGACTTTCCAGTCCCAACTAATTTGCCTCTAAAAATTCGACCGCTTTATCAGGAAAGTCAGTGAAAATCCCGTCAACGTCGGCATCAAAATAGTGCTGCCTTAGTAACTCTTGAAAATCACTAGCGTAAGACGGCAACTGCCCTGGGTCCATCCTATAGGTGTAAGGATGAACTTTTAATCCTGCCGCATGAGCACGAGAAACCAAGGGAGTAATCTCTAGATTTGAAGTAGTAGACTCACGAGAAATTACAAGTCCCTTTGCCGGACCTATTCCGTCAGCGAAGCCCGCCAACTTTTCCATCCCATCCCTCTCGAGCATCCAAGGATAACTCATCTCACTGCCAATCAGCTGGATTAAGTTAAGGTCTATTCCGGCCTCGGGAAGAATTTCATTTCTTATTATTTTCAGTTCTTCGAAACTAAAGGTCTGCAAGAACACCTTATGGTCCTTAGTTGTATAGCCGTATCTTTTCAATAGCCTAACAACTTCGCTGCTTATATCTTTACCTTCATCCCGATGAAATTCTGGCTGCTTGATCTCCGGATAAATACCAACGTCTTTACCTGTTGATCTATTTAAACCTTGAATAAGTTCCAGCTCTTCTTCCAAAGTAGGAACCCCAAATGATGATGTGTTCATGGGGAATCGATTCTTGTACCCTTGAACTTTTTCCCCTCCTTGGATACGAAACCCTTCGGTGGCAGACAATGACCGAATTTCTTTTAAGGTAAAATCAATTGCATAGAACCTTCCATCACCTCGTGATCGATCAGGAAATTTTTCCGACACATCCGTAGTTCTATCTAAAGTGATATCATGCAGGACTATTAGAACGTTATCTCTAGTCATCACCACATCCTGTTCAATGTAGGTTGCACCCATGGCATATGCCATAGATTTTGCTGCAAGCGTATGCTCTGGCAGGTAGCCACTCGCCCCTCTATGGGCAATAACTATTTTTTCTGCCGCCAGCTCAGCCATTGTCATAAACGATGCTAATAGAGTAATGAGTCTTATTCCGGTGCACATAGATCTTTATTTTTCTTATTTCTATT
>CACJAW010000029.1 GCA_902591495.1 uncultured Pseudohongiella sp. | reverse complement strand
GTCGGATATTCGTTTGTTTTACTATCTGCTCAGTGCCGCCTCGTTTCCCAGCAAGAAAAATAACGTGATAACCATTCCCAGCCTCTATCGGCCCGGCTACCTCTCCTTCCTCCATTTCGACGACGGTTGAAGAAAATAAATTGGGTAGCTGCTCAGCCTTTCGCCAACCAAAATCAGTTGACTGAATTTGATACTCGCTGGACTCGTCAGCCTCAGCCCGCACTTGAAGAAAATTGCTACCGTCCTCAACTTTAGCGACTAAATTTGCAGCAAATCGCAGTTTTGCTTGTTTGATTTCGTTTGAATCGGTACCTGATATAGTGACAACCATATGGTCAATAAAAAAGTCGGGTGCCATTACCTCCCGTCCCATTTCTGAATTGAGGAAATTATCTATTTCTTGCTCTGTAATTGTAATTCGACGATTAACCATTCCTCGCTGTAATTCTTGTATCATCATCTGTTGTCTGACCTGTTCCCGTGTTTGCAGGTAAACTCCGCTGTTCTCCAATGCAGTCACATAGTCATCGAAGGACATATTTGAGTTATCAGCCATGTTCGCGAGCACTCTGTTGATTGTGTCATCGTCGTATCGAATGCTTACCTGCTCTGCCATTTGAAGTTGGATATTTTCCATAATCAATGCCTCTAGAACGTCGTCGCGAATTTCATCCTCTGGAGGTAACGGCCGATTGTCTCGAGCAGCTGCTTGTTGCAGGTCATTTATGCGAGTGTTTAACTCACTCTGTAGAATAACTCCCTCGTCAACAAGGGCAATAATCCTATCTAAAAGCTCCCGCTGTGCTGCGGCCGGCATACACGCAAATGTGATCCATAGGACTAGTGATAAACCTATAGTAAATATCTTGGGATTAGTTTCATCTCTATAAATCATAATTATTCTCTTTGAAGCCCCATATGCTGTCGCTCAAAAGGCTGCTTAACCCACCACCAGTCAGATTGCCAAACCCATTTAGGGTTACTTGAACAAATACCCCATTATTGGGTTCTATATTAGGAAGAAACAATTCATCTTCGTCAACCCATTCCCTGCCAATTAATCGGATTGTGGTACAACAATTAGACCACTCAATTCCGGCAAAAGTTTCCAAATTACGAGCATTACTGTGGTCGTAATTAATTCGCCCAAGGACACGCCAATTTGCACCAAACGGCCATATTGCCGAAATGTCCGACTGTCTGATACGCGAATCTATATTAGATGGGATTAAAAATCTGGAGGTTGGAATTAAATTTCTGACTCGATAAGCGATATTAAAAAGGTGGTCATCATCCCCTTGATACCCCAACTGAATCGATCCTTCATCGACCCGTTGCATTTCCTCATTCCACTGTGCGTCAGAGTTGAAGCGCCAGCTGTCGTTAAGTGTAAACGCAAGTTCGCCAATGAGTGATGATCTATTGGTCAGAGTTGAATAACGTGACAGTCGGTTATGAAGTGGGTTGGCTATAGTAACTAATCGGTCTCTGAAGTACCTAACTTGACCAATACTTGCGCGTGCAACCTCTTTGCCCTTTGGATTTAATAGGCGAGTTGTTACAGCAAATGCAGCTTGGTCGGCATCGCCGAATCGATCTCCGCCGCTAAATCGATTATCACGGAATAATTGATTGAAGCTGAAATTCAGTTCAGAGGTATCAAATAAAGGTAGGTTGCTTTGATCTTCGAATTCGCTATACAAATAGAAAACCCTTGGCTCAATAGTGCTACGCCAACCTTCTTCAGATCGACTAAACTCACGTTCAAAGATTAAACCAGAGTCAAAGCTGTAATTTCCAATACTAAGCTCCGGATTTTGTAAACTAGAAATCGCCTGGTTTTCTAGCTTGTATTCGGCATGTCGGTATTTCCCTTTTGTGCGAATAAACCAACCAGGTCTCTCGATCGACCAGCCTATCTCTGGCTCTACGATTAATCTATCCCCAGTCACAAGAGCGCCGTTTTCCAGTTCTAATTCGGTCAGAGCTGCCTCTTCTAGCTTTCTATCAAAGGAAGAATATTCGGTTTTAATCGCGAATCTGAGACCACCCCAGAGATCTGTACCAGATTCAATTTGAAATTGAGGTAAGCGATCAAATGGTTTGCTTAGATTTGAGGTAGAAAAAAACGGATCGATAATATCAATCCGCTGGACATTAATGCCAGCGCGAAGTAAATCAGAGCTGTAATCGATTCGGCCTTGTCTGTTTAAATGAGTTCGACTTGTTAAATTCAGGCCATTGCTGCCTAAATCATAGAAATAGTCTCTGTCTGAAACGGCGTTATAATCTACAAATGTTGACCAATTTCTACCTAGTGAGCCATAGTGTTCAAAACCAAGAAACCAGCGATTTTCCGATAAAGGTGAGTCTGATCCTAGCATGCCCGCGTTGTCCGGGTCATATAATTTGTCGCCTGAGAGACCGGCGATATTAAGGGTATTCATAGACCAGTCAGAAAGGTATCGTGTCTCAAGTCCTGCAAGCACACCTCGATCAGAAATTATGCGAGGGTAAAGCGTAGCATCATAGTTGGGAGCTAAGTTAATGTAATAGGGTAATTCAAAATCAAATCCACCGCTTCGAGTTGAACCGGTGCTGGGCGCAAGAAAGCCTGAGATTCGCTCATCGCCAAGAGGGAAGGGTAGAGTTCCTGGGTAGTAAAAGATAGGAGTATTCCCAATTCTGAGGCTAACATTCTTTGCGAAACCTCGATTTGCAGTCTGGTCCAAGATGATATTGTCAGCCCGAAGTTTCCAAAAGGTATCCCCAGGTTCACATCGACTAAATTCACCATTATCGATACTCACCAACCCAGAATCTGCTGTATAAACAATGCTATTCGCGTTCCCGTGAGCGCCATAATTGTGGAGGGCATATTGTGCATCCTCGATTCTGTTTATAGAGTTTTCATTGTCAATGTAGGCAGAAGTTCCCAGCATCAGAATTCCGGGCTCCCTAAAAATAATGTTGCCATCCATCAAGACGACATCGCTCTCTTGGTCTATTGAAGTGTTTGTATCATTAACTATGTATCGATTGCCTTGCTTAACCGTTACATTGCCCTCTATTGAGATTAGGCTTTGTGTCAGCTGCGACAGACCAGAATCACTCACGAATGTGGTTTCTAATGTGTCTGGTTCGTTTTCGATAGGGCTTAAATGAACAAGTGGATCTACATAGGTGCCACAGCAGTTACCAGGCAATGCACTACGCTGCTCAGCAGAGAGTTCGCTTTTAGGTACCCAGTCCAGCCTAGATGGTATCTGATTGGGAACTAGTTTACGGTCTTGAATAGATGTTCTATCTTCTTGAGGAGTACTAAACTGCGACGGAGTATGCGGCTCATTCGGAGAATTTATCTCCTGAGCGATACCTCCTGAGTTGTCGACTGGCAATAGAGGATTTTTTGTTTGATTAATCTGTCTGCTGTCGCTTGGTTCTGATAGATCTGGCTCACCGGGAAGTACCGCGCTGGAACTGTTGTATCGATCACTACCATCTGTTATGTCTGAAGATTCGCCAAGTTCGAGATTTTCGCAAATCCATCCGTCTCCGTTTTGATTTGACACACAATTATATCGCAAGGATTGCGCGATAGTTAGATTCAAGCCCAAAAACAATTCTGCTCCAAGAAAGATACCTATAGCAATTCGAACCGCAGACTGAGATGTTTTAAATGACATGTCCAGTTAGTTTCTAAAAAAGTGCTTAAGGTTTGAATTTAATAAAAGAATTGCCATGGAGACCGATTAAGATATAGAGACAGAAATTAAATCAAATTGTGTATTACCGATGACATGTCATCATAATTCATTGCACTTTGATTGGAAAGCCCACTAATTTTAAGACTGAGACTCAGATTCGTATGAAAAATACTAGGAAAGACAGCTTAAAAGCATGGCTTCAACTGCAGTTCTCAGATTGTCGAGAAGATATCAAGTTATCTTTAATTAGCGGGGATGCAAGTTTTCGTAAATATTATCGAGTTGAAGTTAAAGGCACCAATTATGTTGCCGTTGATGCACCACCTAGTTATGAAGATTTAAAGAGATTCATAAATATTGCACAAGTTTACAGCCAAGCCTCTATAATCACGCCAAGTGTCTTTTTTAAAGACATAGAAAATGGATTTATGCTGTTGGAAGATTTTGGAGATCAAACTTACTTTAACAAACTTAATTCATTAAAAGAAAAAAATAATTTTGGAGAGATAAATAATCTTTATGAGTCTGCAATAGATACTTTGGTTGATATTCAAGCCAAGGTCGATGGAACAAGCCTTAACTTCTATGAGAGTAAACTGCTCTATGAGGAAATGGAGTTATTCACGAATTGGTTTTGCGACTTGTTTTTGGGATTAGAGGTTGACGAAATAGCTAGAAAATTGATTTCAAAAACATTTACTTTTTTAACGGAGGCTTCTGTATCCCAAAAACAAGTGCCAGTTCATAGAGACTACCATTCACGCAACTTAATGGTTCTAAAAGAATCGAACTACCATCCGCATCAAAAACCTGGAGTAATTGATTTTCAAGATGCATTAAACGGCCCCTATACTTATGATCTAGTCTCTCTGCTTAGAGATGCGTATATTCGATGGGATATTGACTATGTTTCCAAATGGGTTGATTACTATTTTGAAAATGCTCAGCAAACTGCTCTGAATATCAAGGTTTCGAGAGATCAATTTATCCGGGAGTTCGATTTAATGGGTTTGCAAAGGCAATTAAAGGTGATGGGAATTTTTGCTCGACTTTCAATAAGGGATAATAAAGCAGGTTACTTGGCCGATATTCCTTTGGTTATGGATTACTTTTTAGAAATCGGTCAAAAATATCAAGAATTAGAACCTTTCATTCTCTGGTTTAATGACAATGTGGTCGATAACGTTAAAGTCAAGATCCAACAAAAAGAGTAGTAAGAACTGTTAGTTGGCAAAATTCACTTGATGATGGATTCCAAATGCGTGCAATGATTCTCGCCGCTGGTTTAGGCAAAAGAATGCGCCCCTTGACTGAAAATACACCTAAGCCTCTACTTAAGGTGGATGGGAAGCCGCTAGTTGAACATTTGATAGAGCATTTAATTGCCGGAGGCGTAACTGGAGTAGTAATAAATTATCATCACTTAGGGGAGATGATTAAGAATTTCCTCGGGGACGGTTCTAAATTCGGTATTGAAATATTGTACTCAGAGGAAGTTGACTTACTAGAAACAGGTGGCGGAATCATCAATTCTTTAACTAAGTTAAAAGATGAAAGTTTCATTGTTGTTAATGCTGATGTCTGGACAGATTTTGATTTCAAACGTCTAGATCATATTAATGGAGACCAATGCCTGGCTCATTTAGTTCTTGTTAAGAATACTAAAGACAATCCAACTGGTGATTTTTATATTAATCAATCGGGCTTGATTCACGATGCTGCTGGGAATGAGTCAAAGTGTCTGACTTTCAGTGGGATAAGCGTGTTGCACAGAAAGCTTTTTGAAGGATATCAGACTGAGCCGATGTCATTGGTCCCCTTACTTAAAATGGCCATGGGGAAAAATTTGGTAACCGGACAAGTTCATGATGGAGTTTGGATTGACGTGGGGACGCCACAGAGACTAGAACAAGTGAACTCTTTATCTTCTTTAAGTGAATCAAAATAGATGCTAGGGCGCATACTCAACCTTCGATATCGGCAAGCAATATTGTCTCGATTGAGCGGAGGAAGCCTGAATAAGCCGTTACCATCTGCTCGCATCACACATCAGCTACTCATTAAATCTATGTTTCTATCGATGGGGAAACTGTCAAAAATGGATGGGCGGGTTACACCTGCGGAAATCAAGTACGCTACCTCGATTATGCAATTAATGGGATTATCGTATTCCGAAAAAAAGAAGGCGATCGAATATTTTGAAGCGGGGAAGAAACGTTGCAGCGAACCGACAAAATTTGCTTACAAGTTAGTCGATTTAATTGGAAAAGGAAGTTCTTTAGCCAAGTTATTCCTGCAGACCCAATGTCGTCTTGCATTCGTTAAGGGGGGGCTGCGTCTCAGAGAAAAGGTTTACCTTAGAAATCTTGCCGAAACACTAGGTTTCAAAAAAGCCCAACTCGACGACATTTTTCGCGAAATCGGGGGGACTATAGAGAATGATTTTAGTAGAGATAGTATCCCTAAGCGAGACGCCTACAAAATTTTGCAGCTTGAGCCAGAAGCACAGGGCTCGGACGTTAAAAAAGCATACTTAAGGATGATGTCAAAATATCACCCCGATAAAGTAGCGCACGACAATCTTCCAGAGGAATCTCTCAAAAATCTTAAAAAGAAAATGGTGGAGATACGCAATGCTTATGAGTGCCTCTGTGGAACATGAAAACCCAAATTGCAAGAGAGTCTTTGATCTCGACAAACCTCTGAAAAATTTTTGTAAGACAAAGAGAATGGTTAATTGTAAGATACAAGCTTATTAACCAATTAGGATTAGATAATCCATGAAAGATTTTCTAATTGCACCATCAATTTTGTCTGCGGATTTCGCTCGTCTAGGAGAGGAGGTGAGCTCCGTTTTGGATGCTGGAGCAGACGTCATTCATTTTGATGTAATGGATAACCATTATGTTCCTAATTTGACTATTGGTCCGATGGTTTGCTCAGCATTGCGTAACTATCAGATTGCCGCGCCGATAGATGTGCATTTAATGATTACTCCAGTGGATGAAATGATCCTGGAATTTGCGAAAGCTGGAGCGAGTTATATTAGTTTTCACCCAGAAGCTACGTCTCATGTAGACAGATCCTTGCAGCTTGTGAGGGATCAAGGTTGTAAATCAGGGTTGGTATTTAATCCAGGAACACCTATTGATTGCCTAGAATATTTAATTGATAAGATTGATGTAATCTTGTTGATGTCGGTTAACCCTGGTTTTGGTGGGCAGAAATTTTTACCTTCTACTCTAAAAAAATTGGTAAATGTTAGAAGGATAATAGACGATGCTGGATTGCCGATTCGTCTTGAGGTTGATGGGGGAATAAGTGTTGAAAACATCAGAGAAGTCGCTGATGCTGGAGCTGACATGTTTGTAGCTGGGTCGGCTATTTTTAATAGCGATGATTATTCAGCAACCATCAGAGCAATGCGTAAGGAATTAGGCCAGAGGCAATCAGAAAATCACTAAGTCCAGAATAATGAATCAAGAGCAATATGTTCAACTGGTAGCGCAGGGATATAATCGAATTCCTATCATAAGGGAAGTGCTAGCAGACACCGAAACTCCGTTAAGTGTCTACCTCAAACTAGCAAAAGGGAAAAACAGTTATTTCTTTGAGTCTGTGCAGGGAGGCGAAAAATGGGGACGCTACTCCATAATAGGTCTTCCATGCAGAACTATCATTACGGTAAGAGATAAAAAGATTACCATCGAAACTGACGGTAATGTTCAAGACGAATTTGTGACCGATGACCCATTTGCTTTTTTAGCGGAATTTAAGTCTCGCTTTAAAGTTGCGGAGATAACTGATGAACAGAGGTTCTCGGGAGGTTTGGTTGGTTATTTTTCATACGATACTGTTCGATTCGTAGAAACAAAACTTGGCCCTGCTGACAATAAAGATGAGATAGATACACCAGATATATTGTTGATGCTTTCTGAGGAGTTAGTAGTTTTTGATAATCTTCGAGGCACGATTTCTTTTATAATAAATGTAGACCCGCATGAAGTTAGGAGCTTTGGAGAAGCTCAATTACGGTTAGATAGATTGCAAGATGCACTAAAAATGCCAGTCGCACTCCCGTTAATCAATGGTGGTGAGAATTTGAACGCGCACAAGTTTAAACACCATTTTCCAAAATCGGAATTTGAGGCTGCCGTTGAAAGTATTAAGGAATATATTGTGGCGGGCGATGCCATGCAGGTAGTACTTGCGCAAAGAATGTCAATCGAATTTCCGGGCGATCCGATTAACGTATATCGAGCTCTACGTTATTTAAATCCTTCACCTTATATGGTCTTTTTTAATATGGGAGACCATCAAGTTGTAAGTGCATCACCAGAGATTTTGGCTAGAGTAGAGGCAGGTAAAATTACTGTAAGGCCATTAGCGGGGACCAGGAAGAGAGGTAATAGTGAAGAGGAAGACTTAGCCTTGGAAGAAGATTTGCTTGGAGATCAAAAAGAAATTGCTGAGCACTTGATGCTTATAGACCTGAGCAGGAATGATTCGGGCAGAGTTTCCAAAATTGGCAGTGTTAGAGTTCCGAAAAAGATGTTTGTTGAAAGGTACTCTCACGTAATGCATATAGCGTCCATTGTGGAGAGCGAAATTAGAGAGGATAAGGATTCGCTGGACGTACTAAAGGCTACCTTACCAGTAGGCACTTTGAGCGGAGCTCCTAAAATTCGGGCAATGCAAATCATTGATGAGCTAGAGCCTGAAAAACGGGGTATTTTTGGTGGTGCGATGGGTTATTTGGGTTGGCACGACAATATGGACATGGCTATAGCGATTCGAACCGCGATTGTTAAGTCAGGTAAGCTTTATGTTCAAGCTGGGGCAGGTATAGTTGCTGATTCTGAGCCTGCATCTGAGTGGGAAGAAACTCAAAACAAGGCTAAGGCCATAGTCCTCGCAGTGGAATTGGTCAAAAATTCTCTTTCTCTTGATATTACTGACTAACCACCTTGAGTGACTTGTATGCGGCTAAGGCGGCTTCTCTGGTAGTTTTTAAATCGACTATAGCTGATGGATAATCTTTATCCAGTTCTATCCCTCGTTGTTGCAGCTCCTTGCTCGGTGCGGAGGAGGGATCATGAATGTATTTGTTGGGACATGGAACTAACTCGGGAACCCATTTTTTAATGTATTTAGCTTCCGAATCGAACTTTTTTGACTGAGTAACTGGATTGAATATTCTAAAGTAGGGTGCTGCGTCCACTCCGCTGCCTGCTACCCACTGCCACGAGCAGTAGTTATTTGCTAAATCTGCATCGACTAAGGAATCCCAGAACCATTCTGCGCCTACCCTCCAGTCGATCAACAAGTTCTTAACCAGGAAAGATGCTGTGATCATCCTGACGCGATTATGCATGTAACCAGTGCGAGATAATTGACGCATTCCGGCATCTATAAGAGGATAACCAGTCTCGCCGTCTTGCCATTTACAGAGGAATTCCGAGGATTCCCGCCAAGGGAATGCATCGAATCGTTTATTTATGTTTTTCACGGTGAGTTCAGGGAAATAATACAGTAATGAACACGAGAATTCTCTCCAGACCAGCTCCCTGTAAAAGTGCTCGGCCTGAGATTCTAAATTTTCTGAAATTGCATAATTATTTACCTCATTCCAAACGCGGAATGGAGATAATTCACCAAAGTGTAGGTAAGGAGACAGCTGGGAAACAGCATTTCTCTCTGGAAAATCTCGACCTAACTTGTATTGAAAAAGCCCTTGATCGAGGAACAGTTTAAGAGCTTTTTCTCCACCTCTTTCCCCAGGAATCCATTCGGACAACATATTTGTAGACCAGTCATTTTGGCTGATCAGGTTCAGAGATTTTAAATCTGTAACATGCTGATTAGGTTTAAAGAACCTCAAATTATCGAGATCCACAGTATCTGTCCGTGGAATCGCCTTGATCCTGTGTTGTTTGTAGAAGGGAGTGAAGACTCTGTATGGATGACCATCTGATTTCAATACTTCCCAAGGCTCGTGTAACATTGAGCCATTAAAAGACTCAACCTTTATACCCATAATTTGTAGTTTACTTTTAATTGCAGTATCTCTCTCAACTTGCCAAGGCTCATAGGATCGGTTCCAGAAAACATTTCCGATTTGGTACGTGGAAACCAGTTCTTCCATTATCTTTATTGGATCACCTCGAAAAGTACATAACGATCCGTTAAGACTTTTATTAAGAGACCAAAGACTGTGGTTTAACCACCAGCGGCTGGCGCGGCCAAGTGGAAAATTGGCGTTATTTTTTTCATCAAGTATGTATATTGGTAGAATTTCTCCGACAGAAGCGGCATAGGTAAGCGCTGGGTTGTCTCTGAGTCGAAGGTCTTGTCGAAACCAGATGATAGCTTTGGGGTTTGATGCCATTGACTTAATCCTGTAATAGAAAAAATAACGCCAGTTTATGGTATTTCGATCATCAGTCAGATCAAGACAGAGACAAGGTGTGCTGTTATGATAGTGTTTTATTTTGAGGTCCATGAAAAGTTTAAATATTTATGTTAGTGATGATTGATAATTACGATTCTTTTACGTACAACATAGTTCAGTATCTAGGTGAGCTGGGGTCTGACGTAAAAGTTTTTCGAAATGATTCGACGAGCATTCAGGAAATAGATACCCTTTCACCTAGTCAAATTGTAATTTCTCCTGGACCGTGCACTCCCAATGAGGCAGGTATTTCAATGGATGTTATTCGTAATTTTGCTGGTAAGACTCCCATCTTAGGTGTTTGTCTTGGTCATCAAAGTATTGGCCAGGTATTTGGTGGCAAAATTATAAACGCTAAAAACGTTATGCATGGAAAGCTGTCCGCGATCCACCATAATGATGCAGGGGTCTTTAAGGGACTGCCGACGCCTTTTATAGCGACCCGTTATCATTCTTTAGTAATTAATCAAGCAAAAATCCCAGATTGTCTCGAAGTGACTGCTTGGACAGAAAATGCAAATGGGACTCTAGATGAAGTAATGGGGATTCGACATAAAGAATTTCACGTGGAGGGAGTGCAATTTCATCCTGAGTCTATTTTGAGCGACCATGGACATAAAATCTTAAAGAATTTTTTAACGATAAAAACACAAAGGTAATTTTTGCTAGGATATTGTGATGAATATCGTAGAAGCTATAAAGAGAGTGACTGGGCAACACGATCTCAGCGTTGAAGATATGGTGTCGGTAATGACAGATATAATGACTGGCAACACTACCGATGCGCAGAATGCGGCTTTTTTGGTTGGACTACAGATGAAAGGTATAAAGGTGCCGGAGATCTTAGGCGGAGTTTCTGTCATGAGGGAACTATCCACTAAAGTAGTCGTTGATGTAAATAGATCAAACTTAGTTGATACATGCGGGACTGGAGGGAGTGGTTCTAACAAATTCAATGTCTCGACCGCTTCGGCTTTTGTTGCAGCAGCTGCTGGAGCAAAAGTTGCCAAGCACGGCAATCGAGGAGCTTCAAGTAAAAGTGGCAGTGCAGATGTCCTAGAAGCTGCGGGAGTCAATTTGGATTTAACTGCTACCCAGATTGGAGAAGCGATTTTGAAAGTTGGAGTTGGTTTCATGTTTGCACCTGCACACCACAGTGCTATGAAACATGTTATTACAGCAAGGAAACAAATAGGAGTAAGAACTGTTTTTAATTTGTTGGGGCCCTTAACAAATCCTGCGGGTGCTCCAAATCAAGTTATAGGAGTTTATAGTGTTGACTGGATTCGCCCAATACTTGAAGTTTTACGAGAGCTTGGGTCTAGTCATGTATTGGTAGTCGCAGCAGAAGATGGACTAGACGAAATTAGTAATAGCTCTGCAACGACAATTGGAGAGTTACAAAACGGAGAAATTTCTTTGTTCAAAGTCTCCCCTGAGGAATTCGGTGTCGATCGAATAAATAGTCACGAGGTTTTTCAAGTTGATTCCGCAGATGCTAGTTTAGCCATATTGAAAAAAGCATTAACTTACGAGCTAAAACCTGCAGGGGATATCGTTGCGCTTAATGCTGGGGCAGCGATTTATGCGGCAAATCTTGCTGATTCATTGCAAGGCGGTGTAGTGAAAGCTAAAAGTTTGTTAACAAGCGGGGTTGCGTTGGCTAGGCTAGAGTCGCTTGTTCAGTTTAGCTTAGAGGCGGGTAATTAAGTTGGGTTCAAAAGGTACTATTTTAGAAGAAATCATAGATCATAAAAAACGAGCGGTATCAATTGCCAAGCAGGAACTGTCATTAGAAGATATCGAGAGTCAATTGAAGGATTGCCCTAGTCCTCGTCCTTTTATCTCACCGCTTCGGTCTGCACTAGCGAATCAGGAGCCTGCTGTTATAGCAGAAATTAAGAAAGCATCTCCATCAAAAGGTTTGATAAGGTCTGACTTTAATCCAAGAGAGCATGCTAAAGATTATGAGGTTAGTGGAGCGACTTGTTTATCAGTTCTTACTGATGCTAGATATTTCAAAGGGTCTGACAGATACCTAACTGAAGTAAAGCAAGCAAGCTTATTACCCATCTTACGAAAAGACTTCATTATTGATCCTTATCAGGTTGCACAGTCAAAGTTAATGGGAGCAGATTGTATTTTGCTTATCGTTGCAGCATTGTCTCGGTCGCAACTCCAGGAGTTGGCTGCTTATGCTGATCAAATTTCTATTGACGTATTGATTGAAGTCCATAATAAGGAGGAGCTTGATAGTGCGTTGGATTTGGATAACGACTTAATTGGTGTGAATAATCGAAATTTACATAATTTTGAAACTTCGCTGCAAACAACTCTTGAACTTAAAAAGTATATTCCCGAGGACAAATTAGTGATAACTGAAAGTGGTATTCACTCCGTAGAGGATGTCGAATTGATGAATGCAAATGGCATATATGGATTTCTCGTTGGCGAAACCTTCATGAAAGCACCTAAACCGGGTGTGAAATTGAAAGAACTTTTTTTTACATGAATGAGAGCGAGTAGGTAAGACTGATCTAAAAATGGGCGTGGCTGAATTAGTGCAGCAACAAGTTGTTAAAGTAGTTCAACTATTCGTTTCGGTTAATGTTAGTTTATTTGTAGAGACAAAATATGAATGGCACGGTCAAATGGGTCGATAATGTAATGTTTGTAGCGAAATCAGGCACGGGACATAGTATCGTGCTTGATGGAGCTCCTGAGGGAGGCGGGCAGAATGCCGGAATGAGACCGATGGAATTGATGGCTTTGAGTGTTGCATCTTGCTCATCCTATGATGTTGTTACGATTTTGAAGAAAGCTCGTCAGGAGATTTTGAGTTGTGAAGCTGAAGTTGAAGCAGTTCGAGTAGACTCTGTGCCCTCAGTATTTGAGTCTATACATCTACATTTTAAAATCGCTGGAATGGGCTTGGCAAAAAAACAAGTAGAGCGCGCGATTGAGCTTTCCGCCGATAAGTATTGCTCTGCATCTATAATGTTGAAGGATTCCGGTGTGAAAGTCACTCACGACTACGAAATCATTGAAAGATAATGAAATATCTAATTGTCTGAAGTGCGGAAAGAGGGGGTGGATGACCACATCGCACCCTAAATACGGTAGGTGGTATTCTTCATCACTTTAGCCATCATCTTCATTGCTAGTTGAATTGGGCCTGGTAGTTCCTCACCGCCAGATTTCTTAGCTGTTTCCCCGTGTCTCTCCTCGTCAACAATCATTTGTTCAAGTATTGCTTTAGTTTTTGGGTCAGCTTCAGGAATTTCTAGCAGGTGACTTTTTAAGTGGTTGCTTACTTGCTCTTCAGTTTCAGCAACGAATCCCAGACTCCATTTATCTCCTGCTAAGCCAGCCGCTGCGCCAAGAGTATAGGACAACCCATAAAAAATTGGATTTAAAAAGCTAGGACGGCTATCGAGCTGAGTGAGCCTCTCATCACACCAAGCTAGATGATCGATCTCCTCGGCGGCGGCCTGATTCATGGATTCTACTGTAGACTTTGATCTTGCTGTCAACGCTTGACCAGCGTAAAGAGCTTGAGCACAAACCTCGCCCGTATGATTGATTCGCATTAGGCCTGATACGTGCTGTTTCTCGGATTCGGATAGCACTTGCTCTTCTAATTTTTCAGCGGGCGAAGTCCTAACGGCCTTATTAACACCAGGTATGCAGGTTCTCAAAGCTTGATCGCATTGGATCAATATTTTATCTAGTGAAGAGAGGTTCGGGGTTTTATTCATCACTTGTATTTTCTCTCTCTATTGCCCTGTATGCAATATCTGTTCTGAAGTACAAGCTTTCCCAGCTAACATATTTAGCTAGTTCATAAGCGTTTTTTTGAGCTTCAGTTACTGTACCACCCAAAGAGGTTGCACATAACACTCTTCCACCATTAGTCATGATTTCGCCGTTACGTTCGACTGTACCGGCATGAAATATCTTTTCATTTTCTTTTAATTTGTGTTCTAACCCGCGGATTTTTTCTCCTTTTGGATAAGAGCCCGGATAACCCGCAGACGCCATAACTACCCCTACTGCGGGGCGAAGGTCCCAATCTGCAGATTCTGACCGGAGTTCTTGTGAGAGAGCTTTGAGACAGAGCGCTGGTAAGTCTGATTTTAGTCGAAGCATTATTGGTTGAGCTTCCGGATCACCGAAACGGCAATTAAATTCAATTACGTTCACATCACCCTGCGGCGAGATCATTAAACCCGCGTATAAAAAGCCAACATATCTCCTACCCTCGGCCGCCATTCCCGAAACCGTTGGAAGCATTACCTCATTCATTATTTTTTCATGGATAGACCCAGTGACAACTGGTGCCGGCGAGTAGGCGCCCATTCCACCGGTGTTTGGACCCAAATCCCCGTCCTTTTGCGCCTTATGGTCTTGCGATGTCGCCATCGGAACCACTGTTTCACCATCTACGATGCAAATGAAGCTTGCTTCCTCGCCGGTTAAAAACTCCTCAATTACTACTTCTTGACCGGCATTTCCAAAGGCATTGCCGGACAACATATCGTGGACGGTCTCTAAAGCTTCGCTCACTGTAGCAGCTATCACAACGCCTTTACCAGCAGCTAATCCGTCGGCTTTTATTACAATAGGCATTCTCTGTTTTTTTATATATTCAGCAGCCGCTTCAACATTTGTGAATGTCTCATAGGAGGCTGACGGGATGCCATACTTACTGCAAAAATGTTTTGTAAAAGCTTTCGACCCTTCTAACTTTGCAGCTTTAGAAGTAGGTCCAAAGCAAGGTAAACCTTGATCGTGAAAGTAATCAACAATTCCTCCTACAAGTGGAGCTTCGGGGCCCACTATGGTTAATGAGACTGAGTTTTCTTTTGCGAATTCAGTGAGAGCCATGAAGTCCATGGTGTCGATCGGCACGTTTTTAACATGCTTCTCGCTGGCTGTTCCAGCATTGCCGGGTGCTACAAATACTAAATTAACATTTGGAGATTGCGCACATTTCCATGCAAGTGCATGTTCTCTTCCGCCAGAGCCTATAATAAGCACATTCATATCTATAACTGCTTTAATTTCAGGAACGAAGAAAATTCTATGTTTAAGTGGATTTTAAGTTTAATGCCTAAAATGTCGAATTCCAGTAAATACCATTGCCATATTTGATTCGTTCGCGGCGGCAATGATTTCTTCATCTCTCATAGATCCGCCTGGTTGTATGACTGAAGTAATCCCCGCCTGAGCTGCTGCGTCAATTCCGTCTCTAAATGGAAAGAACGCGTCAGATGCCATAACCGAGCCTTCCACGGTCAAGTTTTCATCGGCAGCTTTTATGCCGGCAATCTTTGCGCTATAAACTCGGCTCATTTGACCTGCGCCAATCCCTATGGTGTGGTTATTTTTGCAGTAAACAATTGCGTTAGATTTTACAAATTTAGCTACATTCCATGCGAACAAGAGGTCTCTTAGTTCATCAGATGAAGGCGTTCGCTCACTGACTACTCTTAAATCGTCATGACTAACGACTTCGATGTCTTTATCCTGCATGAGCAATCCGCCATTGACGCGCTTCAGATCAGTCTCTGCATCTCTGCTCTTAGTCCAGTTTCCGCACGTAAGAACCCGAACGTTCGCCTTTTTTTTAGTAATCTCTAGGGCACTTTCTGCGATAGAGGGAGCAATAATTACTTCAGTGAATTGCTGCTCGATAATAGTTTGCGCGGTTTTATCATCCAGCTCTCTATTGAAGGCTATGATTCCACCAAATGCGGATGTTGGGTCCGTTTTAAATGCTAGTTGATATGCTTTAACGGGGGAATCGGCAATCGCAACTCCGCAGGGGTTAGCGTGTTTTACAATCACACATGCCGGTTCGTCGAAGGACTTAACGCATTCTAAGGCCGCATCAGTGTCAGCAATATTATTGAATGAAAGCTCTTTACCTTGGAGTTGCACAGCGGTGCTTATGCTCGGTTCAGAACGCTTCTTGTCAATATAAAAAGCAGCTCTTTGATGAGGGTTTTCTCCGTATCGCATATTTTGCTTTTTAGTGTACTGCATACTCATAGTTCTTGGAAACGGGGAATCGTCATCAAGAGTTTTGCCCAAATAATTGGCAATTGCTCCGTCATAATTTGCAGTATGCTCGAAGGTTTTAACGGCCAGTCTGAAACGAGTTTTCTCGTCGACCTGGTTTTGATTATTTTCTAATAGGTCTATGATGGAATCATAGTCTGAAGGGTCAACTAAAACTGTTACGTGTTTATGATTTTTTGCAGCGGCACGGAGCATAGTGGGCCCGCCGATATCAATATTCTCTATAGCAGAGGCTAGTGTACAATCAGGCTTTGCGACAGTGGCTTCAAAAGGGTATAGATTAACCACTACTAGGTCAATCGGCGGGATATTATGTTCTTCCATCACCGCAAAGTCGACGTTGCGTCTTGCTAAAATACCGCCGTGAATTTTTGGGTGAAGCGTCTTTACTCTTCCTCCCATGATCTCCGGAAAGTCGGTGTAGTTCGAAATTTCAGTGACATGAATCCCTTCTTCTTTAAGTAACTTGTAGGTCCCTCCAGTAGATATAATATCAATACCTAAATCAGTTAATGACTTTGCAAAAGGTATGATAGCAGATTTGTCCGAAACGCTTATAAGCGCCCTGCGAACGGCGCAAGGTTTATCCGATGTCATGATTTTTGATTCTTTAGTTTAAATGTTGGCTATAGAGATTAATCACTAGCATGTTTATTCGGTTTACAAAAGGCCGTAGCTCTTTAGTTTGGTCCTAAGAGTACCACGGTTTATTCCTAGCATGACAGAGGCTTTACTTTGGTTGTTTCCGGTATGCTTCATAACAGCTTCAAACAGAGGAATTTCTACTTCTGAAATGACCATTCGGTGTAAGTCGGTGACAGGCTCTCCCTCGATATGATTAAAGTATCGGTTTAGCGCTTTTTCTACTTGAGATCTCAGACTATTTTCTTGGGTTGATAATTTCTCAACTTGTTCTATTAGCTCAAAACTCTGAAGCGCAGAGTTATCGTCAAATTTCTTCATGCAAATTCAGCCTCATTATCCCTAGCCAGATTTGCAAAATACGACCTGAGTAGGTCGATTTGGGCTGGCCCTTCTGTTTCTTCGTTAAAGTTTCTTAAAAATTCCTTCGAATTTTTGAAATTTTCAACATAACGAGCAATGTGTTTACGAGAGTACCATACACCTTTAATTTCACCATAGAAAGTCTGTATTTCTTTTACATGGTTTTCCATTATCCTAAATTTTTCAGCCATACCTGGGTCAGATTTTTTTATGCCGAAAAGGATATATTGGCGGATTTGGTCAAAAATCCAAGGCTTGCCTAGTGATGCTCTTCCGATCATTAAACCATCTGCTTTGGTGTATTCCAGCACCTGTCTTGCTTTTAGAGGAGAGTCAATATCACCATTTGCAATTATTGGTATCTTAACGCTTTGTTTTATTCTAGCGATAGTTTCATATTCAGCGTTGCCCTTAAAACGACACTGCCTCGTTCTTCCATGTACGGTCAGTAAAGATACGCCGCAATCCTCGGCAATTTTTGCAACGTCGACACCATTTCTTGTGGATGGACACCAGCCCGTTCTGATCTTGAGGGTTACGGGAATGCCGACACTATCTACTACCGCCTTTACAATTGATTTTACAAGTTTTATATCTTTCAGTAATGCTGATCCTGCTGCTTTTTTTAGTACTTTTTTTGCAGGGCAGCCCATATTTATATCAATAATGTCTGCTCCCCACTCGGCATTCAGCTTGGCAGCTTGAGCCATCATTATAGGATCAGAGCCGGCGATCTGTACAACATTTGGTCCCGATAAACTTGGCCTAACTCGCTTGAGCTTATTCTTCTTTTTGTCCCATAGCTCTGTGTTACTTGTGAGCATTTCTGCTACGGTCAGGCCAGCCCCATTTTGCTCACAAATCTCTCGAAATGGTTTATCACTTACCCCCACCATCGGGGCTAAAAATATTGGATTTTTTAGTTGATGTGGACCAAGGTTTAACATGTCTCTGCCGGGAAAAACAAAATCATAGTGCGGATTTTAGCTCTGTAAAAGCTTGAGTGGAAGGCAAAAAAATACAAGAAATAGTATCTTGTTATTTCTGTATTATTGATTCATTACTACATGTTTCATCGTTGCCATTTAAGTCCTCTAACTTCAAAAAATCCACCGGATTGAAGTAATCTATAGGTTCCTTAGACATAAATACTGATCCGTCTTTGGAGTTTTCGGATTGTGCCTCTGATTCAAAAAAATGTTCAGATGCTTTGAAAACAGCGAGACATCCTCCACATCGAACTAGTCCATTAGGTGGGTTCAGTGCAGATCTGTTCAAGTTAAAACTCGACCGACATTCTGGGCAAATAGTGATTTGAAGAGACATGAATGAACATGAATTTATGAGTGAAAAATCGATTATACAATAATTTAAAAACTTATGTGATCAGTCTTTGTGAGAACCGGCTATTAATGCCCAACCGTCATTTAGCTGCGGCTCCTCTAATTCGAAATAAGATCTATAGTGACAGGATACTCTTTCAACCTGTTCTTCTAGAATACCTGAAAGAACGATTTTTCCACTTGGTTTTAACAAAGCTGAAAAGATCTCCGAGAGCTGGATCAGCGGGTTTGCTAATATATTTGCGATTAGTAAATCAACCTTAACGTGAGGCAAAGCTTCCGGGCTAAAAGTTTGGATTGACTGATTAGAAATCCTATTTTTTTCCATATTGCTCAAAGTCGCGGTTATGGCTTGAGGGTCATTGTCTACAGCATAAACTTTGGACGCGCCCAGCAAGGCAGCGGCGATCGCTAAGATTCCAGATCCGCAGCCGTAGTCAATTATGTGTTGACTCGGTATGAGATTGTTATCGAGCCAATTCAAGCATAAAGAGGTTGTTGGATGACTACCTGTACCGAAAGCTAATCCGGGATCTAAAATCATGTTAGTCAAAGAGTTTTTTGATGGGGTTATCCAGCTCGGATAAATCCACAGGCGATTGCCGAATTGTTGTGGTTTTTGATCGTTCATCCACTTGCTTTCCCAGTCTTGGTCGTTGATAAGATGAATATCTATGTCATTCGAGTTAATGGCTGGCTGGTCATGAACTAATTTATGTACTACCGGATCTAAATTCACGTCTTGAGAAAAAAGTGAAACAATACAGATGTCTTTCCACAACGGCGTTTGATCTGTTTCTTCTACGAAGATTGGCTGATTTTTGGCATCTAGAAACGTTACTGCAGCGGCTCCACTTGAAAATAACTTTTCTTCTACGAGTAGAGCATTTTCAGATGAAACTCGAAATTTAAGTTCTTGCCACATTACACATCAAGTTTCTGCTCTAGATAGTGAATGGTTACACACCCTTTTTGAAATTCGATATCGTTCACTAAATCTTGATGTAAAGGAATATTTGTATTTATACCTTCAATTAAAATTTCATCGAGAGCGTTTTTCATTTTGATCAATGCTTCTTTTCTTGAATTTCCATATGTTACTAACTTGGCAATCAGTGAGTCGTAAAATGGAGGGACCTCGTAACCGCTATAGATGTGTGAGTCAACCCGAATGCCGAGCCCTCCAGGTGAATGAAAGCGGTTGACTTTGCCGGGACTTGGTAAAAAAGTCTTTGCATTTTCTGCATTAATCCGACATTCAAAAGCATGGCCTTTTATGTTGACATCCTCTTGGGAAATTGAAAGCGAGTCTCCACTGGCTATTTTGATCTGTTCTTTAACTATGTCAAAGTTACAAATCATCTCGGTTACCGGGTGCTCAACCTGCACTCTAGTGTTCATTTCGATGAAATAAAAATTTTCATCTTGATACAGAAATTCCAGGGTTCCGGCCCCTCTATACTTCATATTCCTGCAAGCTTGAATGCATGTTCTTGTGATCAAATCTCTTGACTTTGATGAAATCCCAGGAGCGGGTGCTTCTTCGAGGACTTTCTGATGTCTGCGTTGAAGAGAGCAGTCCCTATCGCCAAGATGTATGGCATTGCCTTTACCATCCCCTATGACTTGAATCTCGATGTGACGAGGTCTTTCCAAGAATTTTTCTAAATAAACTACACCGTTACCAAAAAAATTGTTCGCTTCAGTCTGAGTCAGTTGAATGGAAGAAAGAAGCTTTGACTCACTGTGAACAACTCGCATTCCACGGCCACCACCTCCGGCCGCAGCCTTAACTATCACTGGGTAGCCAATTTTTTGTGCTAATTTGATGTTGATGTCGGAATTATCATTAATGGGGCCATTGGATCCAGGGACAGTCGGTACTCCTGCGTCCCTCATTACTTCGATGGCGGAAACCTTATCTCCCATCAGGCGAATGGTCTCCGGTGACGGCCCGATGAAAGTAAAACCACTTCGTTCTACTTGTTCAGCAAAGTCTGAATTTTCGGACAAAAATCCATACCCAGGATGGACAGCGTCTGAATTCGTGACTTCCATGGCGCTTATGATTGCAGGTGTGTTTAGATAGCTTTCGGTAGGATTGGGCGGCCCAATGCAAACTGACTCATCTGCCAGTCTGACGTGCATCAAGTCTTTATCTGCCGAAGAGTGAATAGCGACAGTTTTAACCCCTAAATCCTTGCACGCTCGCAAAATACGTAGGGCAATTTCACCTCGGTTAGCAATTAAGACTTTGTTAAACATGGCAGGGTCTCAGCCGCATGAGTTTATGACTACACGATCGTAATGAGAGTTTGGTCGAACTCAACGGGTTCTCCATCCTCGACTAGAATTGAATCAACGGTTCCAGATTTGTCAGCCTCTATTTGATTCATCATTTTCATGGCCTCGACTATGCAGACCACTTCCCCCGCACTTACCTTTGATCCTACCTCTATGAATGGGGCAGACGACGGCGATGGAGATCGATAAAAAGTGCCAACCATTGGCGACTTAATTTCGTGACCAGTAACTTGTCTTTGTGGAGGTTCAGCTACTTTTATTTCTTGCTGTAAAGGGGTATTTTCTTTTTGAATAATTGGTGAGGGTGAAATAGCCGCTCGACTAATGCGAACTGATTCGTCACCTTCTTTGATTTCAATCTCAGCAACGTCTGAAGCTTCGAGCAACTCGATTAAGCTCTTAACTTTTCTTATGTCCATAATTCTGCTCAGGTCCGGTTAAACAAAGGTTGTTTTTTTACGTCTAGAATATTGATGTAATTTAGTTGAACTATTCAAGTCTCTTGAAAGTTGCTTCCAGCGCAAGTTCATAGCCTTGTGCGCCCAGGCCCACGATACAGCCAACAGCAATATCGCTAAAAAAAGAAAATTGCCTATACTCCTCGCGGGAAAAAAGGTTAGAGAGATGTACTTCTATGAATGGAATCTCAGAAGCTATTATCGCGTCTCTAATCGCTACGCTTGTGTGAGTGAACCCCCCAAAGTTAACTATCATAAATTCTGTACCATCGTCTCTGGCTTCATGCAGTCTGCCTATAAAATCCGATTCAGCATTGCTTTGAAGGGAAGAAAAAACATGGCCTTTTGCGGCACACAGATTTCTACAACGTTCATTAATGTCATTTAAACTGTCAGAACCATAGATATGAGGTTCACGCACTCCTAAAAGGTTTAAATTCGGGCCGTGTAGCACAAGGATTTTAGCCATTTTTTTTTCCGATTGATGCTGGATAGGGATATGAAGGTTTTTAATTAAGCGAAAATCGTCATTTTCGCAGAATTCAGCCTATGTTTCACCTATTATAGGTAAATCTCATTTCCTGCCGGTAGTTGGGCTAAGGTATACGTGCCTTAAGGCAACAGCACTAAAGAATCACTTTGGGGAGGGTAACAAAAACCCCAGTCGGCGCAACCTTGATATTCAATAATAATCTTATCTTCGGTTAAAGGGACAGCGGGTAGCGTAAGACTGATTGAGACGTTGTCGTAGAATGCCAGTACATCTCCAAAAAATTGGTCTTTCTTGTTTATACCTATCGGAAGCTGGAATTCTATAGGCAATTTCAAGGTATTCTGATCTCGAATCATTTTGAATTCAAATGCGTGTCCATATAGATAATGACCTGGAGCTAGCTGCCAGGTTACCTGATATTTTACCTGATCAATAATACTTAGATGATATGGAAATGCATCTTTTACTGAAAGTGGAACGTTTTGCCCTTTGAGTTGCAAAGAGATGATTCGATTGGTTTCCGTTTGGGCCAAATCTCGCTGAGAAAATAGCAACACTAGTATGAATAGCGAGATTCGTTTCTTATTCATTCGTATACGGTCAACTTTTAGTGAAAAGATTAAGTTTTTTAGATCTCGTATCGAGAAAATACCAAGCTGGCGTTGGTCCCACCAAAGCCAAAACTATTCGATAAGACTCTATCTAGTTTTACATTATCTTGCATGTCGATTGCTATGGGTAAGCCTTTTGCTTCTGGATCTAGGTTTTCGATATTTGCTGAAGCTGCAATAAAATTATGCTCCATCATGATTAGGCTATAAATCGCTTCTTGCACCCCTGCAGCGCCTAGTGAGTGTCCGGTCAATGATTTAGTTGAATTTATTGTCGGAATTTTTTCTCCAAAAACTTCCCGTATAGCTTTGAGTTCGGCCACATCACCAGTTGGTGTGCTGGTTCCATGTGTATTTATATAATCTACTGACTTTTTACTTTGCTCTAATGCTGATTTCATAGCGCGAGCGCCTCCTTCGCCGGAAGGTGCCACCATATCGTAACCATCAGAGGTAGCCGCGTACCCGGTAATTTCAGCGTAGATTTTCGCGTCTCTTTGTAGAGCGTGATTAAGTTCCTCCACCACAAGCATGCCACCACCACCTGCTATTACAAAACCATCTCGGTTTGCATCGAAAGCGCGAGATGCCTTTGTGGGAGTTTCATTATAGTCTGTCGACAGGGCTCCCATCGCATCGAACATATGAGATAAAGTCCAATGTTCTGACTCTCCACCACCTGCAAAAACGACGTCTTGCTTACCTAATTGGATTAGCTCAGCCGCGTGTCCAATGCAATGCGCACTAGTCGCGCAAGCGGAAGATATAGAATAATTCACCCCCTTGATTTGAAAGGGAGTAGCAAGGCATGCTGAAACGGAACTACTCATCGTGCGGGGCACCCGATATGCTCCGACTTTGCGGACACCCTTTTCACGAACTATATCCGTAGAATTAAGTTGATCTTCGGGGGAACCACCTCCGCTGCCTGCTACGAGTCCAGTCCGAGTGTTGGAAACTTGACATTGACTGAGCCCTGAATCTTCAATTGCTTGGTTCATTGCAATGAAGCTAAAGGCGGAAGCATCGCCCATAAATCTTAAAAATTTGCGGTCGATTAAACTTTTCGTATCGATTTCTACTGATCCACTGACATGACTTCGCATACCAATTTCAGCATAAGATTCGTTACGCTTTATTCCACTCCTTCCTTGCCTAAGAGAATCGGTCACCTCAGATTTATTATTACCAATGCAAGATACGATTCCGATTCCTGTGATAACAGCGCGCCTCATTATGTCTCCTTATCTTGAAACGTCTAAAACGTCTGCTCGGGAGTGAATAGACCAACTTTCAATGACTTTGTTGTATAGATTATTTTGTCATCCACGGCTACCGTTCCATCAGCTAAACCGACAACTAATTTTCTGTCAATGATGCGACTTATCGAAAGTTCATAGGTGACCTTTTTAGCGTCAGGCCTAATTTCGCCAGTAAATTTAACTTCGCCAGCGCCCAGAGCCCTGCCTTTTCCAGGGTATCCCCTCCAAGCAAGGAAAAATCCGACCAACTGCCATAATGCATCGAGTCCGAGGCATCCCGGCATTACA
>CACJAW010000028.1 GCA_902591495.1 uncultured Pseudohongiella sp. | reverse complement strand
TAGTACTGTACTTTTGTTGATAGAATAGAGTTAATATTTCTGTTGTCTAACTAGAGCAAATTAATAGGTGCCAATCAATGGACAAATTATTCAAAAAACTCGGCGCTGCGACTGTAGCTGTCCTCATGTCGCAAGTCAGCGCACAAAACGTCGGTGATTATGAAGTACCAAGAACGGTAGATGGACATCCAGATTTGCAAGGAGTTTGGGAAAATAACACCATAACTCCGGTCGAAAGGCCAGACGTGTTTGGAGATAAAGAGTACTTAACGGATGAAGATGTGGAGTTCTTAACATCTAGGCTTAATCAAATAGAGTCTGCAGGAGAAGATGCCCTGTTCGGAGAGGGGGTCTTACAAGCCATTTTTGCGGGTGAAATTACGTCGTATGATCCCACCACAGGAAATTACGATTCTCAATGGATGGCACCGCGAACAATCCATAGGAGAACTTCGCAAATTACAGATCCGCCAAGTGGCAAATTCCCTGCCCGCACGGAGGCTGCGATAGCCGCGTCTAGAGATTTAGCAGAGCATAGAAGACTTCATCCTGCAGATACTTGGGAAGATCGACCTTTAGGAGAGCGCTGTCTTTCGTTCGGTGCGCCAAGACTAGGTGCTGGATATAACAGCTACTGGCAAATTGTCCAATCAAAAGAAACAGTCGCCATCATTCAGGAAATGGCACACGATGTGCGAATTATTCCAATTGTAGCCAAGCCACACTTGGATAGCAGCGTAAAATTATGGCATGGGGATTCCAGAGGTTGGTGGGAAGGGAACACGTTGGTTATAGAAACTACTAACTACTCTGAAGCTAGCAGCACCAGCCCGCGTACTATTGAAAAGGTGAATATAGAGAGATTAACTCGTATTGGCGACACCGCCTTACAGTATCAATTCACTTCCAACGATCCAGGAAATTACACTGCGCCTTATACTCGTGAAATTATTTTCGATGGAACTCCCGATAAAATTTACGAGTATGCCTGCCATGAAGGAAATTATGGTATGACAAACATTCTTTCCGGGCACCGCACTGAGGAACGACTTGCAGCGGAAAACAGCAATCGCTAGAAATTGAGTCTAGGTAGAAAAGGGTCGCCTTGGCGACCCTTTTTATTTTCTGAATACTCCATGATGATTAGCGAATTTTTCCAGCGATGCCTCGAAGAGTCGAGGCTAAAGAAATATACCTAGCCCTTTTTAGTCCTGAATTTGAGATACTTTGATCTTGTATTGAATTTGCAAAGTCATCTAATTCGCTTGCAATATTAGAGTTACTGCCTGAATTATCAAGCAAACTTTCAGCCTCATCCAAAATACGACGCAATGCCTGTAACTCCTGAGTATCGGCATTTTCATCTCTTTGCAGCTGATCTACATACGCTCTCGCAACTACGGGAACTGCCGGCCAAGTGACTCGCTCCTGTGTTTGTGCATTAACAGTCACATTGGCATCTTGTAGTGAGGCCGCCATAATTTCATTCTCACTTAAGTAATCACTAGCCTCTAAAGAAAAGACATCCAAACCACGAGCGATTTCAGTCGCATAAATATGCCCACCATACCAATAAGTCGACCAGTAACCGGCTGTAATCAGTTCTTCCTCATCGAGAGGCCCCCTGTCAAAGAATGCTATCTCAACAGGATTAGATGAATCAGTAAAATCGACAATAGACAGACCTCCTTGATACCAGGCCTGGGCAAAAATATCTCTGCCTGGTACTGGGATCAGGGACCCATTATGAGCCACACAGTTTTCGGTATCTGTCTGAGGCGCAGACATTTTATAGTGAGACTTGAAGACTAACTTACTATCAACTATGTCGTAAAATGCATCGGCACCCCATGTCAAAGGATCTAATGCCCTACATCGCGGCCTGCCCCCCCCCCCCCATTCATCTGTAAAAATTACCTTAGTTCCTTGATTGTTAAACGTTGCAGAATGCCAGTACGCAAAACCAGGATCCACAACCTGATCGACACGCTGGGGATTTGCAGGATCAGAAATATCCATTAGGATTCCATTTCCTGAACACGCACCAGCAGCGAGACCGATTTCAGGAAAAGTTGTTATATCATGACACTGATTGGTCTCTCTTGTACTTTGAGTCTCAGGTCCATGATCCCCTCCTTCCCATAGTCCAGCTAATACACCAGTCTCTGGATCCGAAAAAATGAATGGGCGATTAACAATTTTTGAATCTTGAGGCCTGTCCATTGGAATTTCTATGACCTCGATACGAAAGAGAGCAGATTCTGGGTTCTCAAAAGGGGAATCGTTAGAACAGCCAGCTAACTCCTCATCGTCACGAACCCTGGAAGTGCCAGAAACATAAACGTAGGCGTTGTTATCCTCATTAGGCGGCCCAACGACAGTGTGTGTATGTGATCCACGACAAGTCTGAACCGCGCCAACTTGCAAAGGCATACTAAAGTCACTTACATCGAAAATACGTATACCCTGAATCCTTTCTTCACTGACTGGATCCGGTACTCCCGCCAAGCCACAATCTAACCTACCCCTTGTCTCTTGGACAGACATTATTAATAGATTTCCAATCAGCGAGACATCACCTTGTCCACCAGGGCACACAACTGAACTTAAGAGCATTGGTGCTTGAGGGTTGCTTATATCGTAAGTGTTGAAGCCATGATAATTTCCAGCAACGAGGTAATTACCACTAAAAAGAAGATCGGTGTTTGAAAATCGGAGCAAAGAAGGCCTAGGGTCGGCATTTTCATCCTCTTCATCCTCTTCAGCTGGTGTTTCGGCAAGACCACTTGCCGCTTCTTCATTAGCAACTTCTTCCTCACCAGTTACCGAGGCATCAGGAGTATCTTGAGGCTCGAGTATCTCCTCACTCTCTGAACGGTTGGGCACCCCCGATGGGTTATCCGGATCATAAAAGCCCTCTGGTTTAGGAAGTGAAACTACCAGCTGAACATTAAGAGACGCTTCTCCAGCATCCCGGAAACCGGGAGCTAAATTAACCCGAGGATCAGGCGAAAATCCGGCTAACATGGCATCCATTCTATCGATCTCAGCACCCTGATCTGAGGTGACATCAGACGTAAAAGCATATAAAACAGGATCTTGGGCTGCACCTTGTTGATCAAGCAAATTGTCTACCATCTCCAGAGCACCTTCATGATGCTCAATCATAAAGGCTAGGAATAATCGATCGAATTCATCGCCCTCTGATTGCTCCAATTGCTCGATGTCGTCAGAAGAAAGCATCCCAGGCATCAATTGAAAATCGCTACTGTGATGAGCGTCAATCGAAGGCGCGTCTAACCCCCTATCATCAAGCCAATCCTGCATCATTGATATCTCATCTTCTTGGGAAAGCGAAATACGTTGCGCTAACAATCTTACTGGTTCTCTGTTTGTCCTAGCATCGACTAGGGCGGACATCTCCATCGCCTGAGCATGGTGAGAAATCATGCCCTGCAGAAACATTACGTCACCCGCTGAATATTGAATACCCGCTAAATCGGAGGCTTCCTGTGCTGATATAATACGACCAAGCTGTCCAGGTGGTCCCGGTTGTATTATCGGTGCTTGACCATACAGCTGATTACCGGCCATCAAAGTCAGTACAAAAAACGCATAAAAAGGGAACTTATAGTTTACAACCTGCATTTAATACTCCATCAGTTTTTAAAAATACTACAAATTTCAAAACTCCATCCAGAATTTCAAGACGCTAATATCGTTCAAAATTAGGGGAAGAGTGCTGAGCTAATTTTCGTTTAAAAAATTAGCAACGCTAACTGCAAAAATTGTTTTTAACGCTACTGAACTTCAACAATTACCTCAGAATAACTAGTGTAAGTTGAATCATCGGCGTAGGCGCGGAGCACGTAAGTGCCACTTTCACTGAAAGTGACAGTGGTAGTCACTTCGTCACCAATCGGCTCAATCTCCGCAATCTGATTTTCAAAATACACCTCACCAGGGCCTCTATACTTCAACCATGTGACTGCGAGACCTGTTTTATCAGCCGAGGCGTAATTAACTATGCTCTGTTCTTTTGGCGAATTTCTTCCTATTCCGCCACCAACCTCGGGTAAATCATTGGGCAATCTTTCCATCTTACCCCTTCTATTCCTCTCATAAGGGCCAGGTATCCCATCATCGGATGCAAAAACTCTTAAGCTGGTCGGTATTCCAACACCGGTATTCAGCTGACCTTCAAGTCCAACTAAACGGATTTCAGGAACCGCATTTGCATACTCAACCTCAGTGCGACCTCCAGTTCCGCGACCTCGATTTGCACTCCATACGCCCTCATCGACAGACCAAATATTTTCACGCTCTAAGGTCCCTACCGCGGTGCGCGTTTCACCGTTGTGACTAACCGACCATACCAACTCTTTACCAACAAAATCAGCAGGTACCACAACCCCAAAAACAAATTGCTGACGACGAGGATAAAAGTAAGTGGGCTGACCTCTGTCCGCTGGGCCAGGATCGACCAAAAACAGACTCGGATCAAGAGGTCCAGCAGAATCAACACCGTCAGCAGCAAAGAAAGTGTTGTTATCCCCGATAACAATGTTCGGCGTTTCATCATAATTACGATTTAGGTAGCCGAACCACATCGTAAAAGTCCCATCGGAATTTCTCTCAAAACCCTCAAAGATAGGTTGTACACTCTGCCCAAACCTATACAAAGTTTGAGCAGAGATCGACGTTGAGCCAATAACGAAACAAACCGCCAACAAAATACCTAATTTACTCCACAGATAACGAATATACATCGTTCGAGAACTCCTCTCGTATATCATGACTGTTTATTTCAACTAATCGTCACTGCCGACCTCAAAACCGGCATGCCGCTCAGCTACTGCTTCGTCGTATTCATCATCCGTAAGTTCGTAGTAACTTATCCAAGAGAATGACATATCATCGGTTGAGCGTTGTCCAAACCCTACCCAATTCCTAGAATCACCAGCCCAAGGATTACTCTTTGAGTTATTAAACCAGCTGGTTACGTGAATCATTGAGCCTTTCGGGATCAGCGGCTGAACCTCCTCTGAATAGTTATAGGCAATGTGCCAACCAAAATCCCAATCTGCACAGCTTAAAGTCTGCCTCCTGTTATCCTGATAGATAACCTCAATACACTGCCTAGTTCCCAAGTTATGCAAATGCGGCTGGAATGCGGTTATCCGGATATTTTTATCCAAATACTCATAACCGTCTGTGCGAATTCGTTCCTCCCCACCCGGCAAATCTAAATCCTCATTGTCAGCCATGTGAGAGCGAATAAGCTCATGTTCGGGATCCTCACCTTCCGGCAAAAACCAGAGAGCCAAACGCGTTCGATCGGTTCTATCTAAACCGTCAGGACTGGCTGCGTAATGCACATTCCAATTTAGTCGTGTTCCAGCCTTAATTAACTGACCTGTACCGGGTGGATTTATGTCGGCAGTCTTTCCAAGTGCATATTCGCTTAAAAAACCTCCACCTCCATCTGGAAATTCCATTGAGGTTACTGCGTGATGCACCACCGGATAACCCTCCGCTGAAGGTTTCGTTTCAAAAGCTTTAATCCAACGATCTTCAGTTAAGCCAGTGTCGCTGTAAAACGTCATCCACCAATTTGGTCCATCCGCCGGAACGGTGAAAGGTTCGGGTATTGGAATGATCAAATCGGGTGGACGACCCATATCATCCTCAAGCGTCCAGGCAACATCGTCTTCAAATTGTGGAGCGGGAGGAAGGTAATTCATATCACCTTGCGGTGAACCAGAATCAACCCATGCAACAATTGTTGCTATCTCTTGATCACTCAGAGAACGATCGTCTTCAAACGACTGAACCCCAACTTCCTTGTCAATAAAGTAAGGAGGCATACTGCGCTTCTCCACTCTATCTTTGATAACAGGGCCCCATGCTCGGACCGTCTCGTAGTCTAATAACGACATCGGTGCAATCGAGCCCGGCCGATGACATTCGACACAATTATCATAAATAATTGGAGCTACATGCTCTGCAAAATTAATTGAATTTGGTTGCTGAGCAAACAACAAAGAAAAAGGTGATAGCCCAATTACCGCAAGAATGATACCTGCTGTTTTATTTGTTAGTCCCATTTGGCTCTCCTGCAATTTTTTTCGGTAATCTGTCATACTAACTGCTGGATGAAGACAGAAAGGTTCTCTATATTAATTGGATAATCTTTCCAGTTAAAAGAGTATTAATGAAACCGGTCATCAGTCAAGTGATTCCAGTACGATTCTCAAGGACTTTTAGTCAGAAAAATGAGTGATCTACCAAAGAAAGCTGAGATACGCTATCTAATGCCTGATGGCACTAAACCCATTTACATTGCCTCTGATGGTGGCGCAAATGCAGCTCTGAATATACAAGCGAAGTTTGAAAATATAACCATGGAGCTGTTTAACGCAAGGGAATTTGGAAATCAATTTTCACTAGATATACAAGGTTTTGAGCTACACGAGCACTCATCTTCTATTCCTGATTTTTATGCAATCCCGGAAAATGAATTTAAATATGTAGAAGAACTCAAAGAATTGGTTCTCCCCGCCACTGGTGGTAAATCTCTTTTTTGTGTTTGATCACACGCTGCGATCCGACTCTCCCCAAATTAGAGAACGTTATTCCATCAGAGAAGCCGCAGCCATCGCACACAATGACTACACTGATGCTTCAGCACGAAAAAGAATCAAAGATTTAATGTCCGCGACTCAAGCAAATACCCTTTTTAAATCTCGGTTCGCCATCGTAAACGTTTGGCGCTCCATAGCCGGACCGGTAATCACTTCACCGCTAACTTGTTGTGATGCTCAGACTGTGTCAGAAGACGAGATACACGCAAGTGAACGACGCGCAAAGGGGCGCATAGGCGAACTTGAACTAGTGAGTTACAGCCCCAAACATAGATGGTATTACTATCCTGAGATGACAAAAAATGAAGTTCTCATGATTAAGACTTACGACTCTGAAAGCAAAGCCCGTGCTAAGCGATCAGTGCATACCGCATTTAAAAATAGTCTAGCTCCAGAAAATGCCCAACCCAGGCAAAGCATCGAATCCAGAATGTTTGTTTTCTTCTAGATTTATCCACGTAAATAAGCATCGCTGCCATCAAGCCAATCGTCTCTGCGAGGAGACCACATATCTATCTCCTCGACAGGACCTATGCATGTTGCGGCATGAGGTAGGTTGGGAGGAATTACAACAACATCTCCGGGATTGAGCAGGAGTTCTTTTGGTTCGTCACCACCAAACTCGAAACGCATTTGCCCTTTGACAACCTGGGTAATCTGCTCATTATGATGACTATGCATCGGCACTACAAAACCATCTTCAAAATAAATTTTAGCGACTGTCATTGTCTCGCCCGTCACTATTTGTCGTTTCATGCTCTCGTTAACAACTTCTAGCTCTACGTCTTGCCAATTAATCGAATTCATCTTTAATTCCATCTTTTATCTTGGTAATAAAAAAGGCAATGTGGTTCGAAGAACCACATTGCCTTTCAAGTAGCGTTAGGCTTATCTGGTGGAATATTTCGTAAACGCGCCTCCGGCCCAACTCAAAGAATTTGGCCCCTCAGCAGCATAAACATTTCCATTAGAATCAACAGCTACTCCCTCTCCCGCTGTGCCCTGATAAACGCGGTCTGGTCGCTCAAAAGGGGGAATAAATCCGGTTATTTCATCCTTATCAACGTGCCCAATTCTAACGCCGTTTCTCCAACCAACGTGATTTGTCGGGCTTGATTCCGAATCAATTGCATAAACCAAATCATTGTCGGTTATGAAAATTCCGCTAATTCGGCCATAAGCATATCGCGACTCTAAATAATTGCCATCCTGGTCAAAAATCTCCAGACGATGATTTCCCCTATCTGCTACCCAGAGCCGCCCTTTCGAATCAAATTCCATTGCATGAGGGGTTCTAAACTCTCCGTGCCGAACACCAATTTCACCCCACTCCTTGATAAATTCGCCCTGTGGCGTGAATTTCATGATCCGTGCGGTTTGCCCGGTGCCTCGACCTTCTTCCATCGCCTGATTACTAATCATTCCTTGACCGTTGTGTCCATCTGAAACGTAAATGCTTCCATCTGGACCAACGATGACATCATTAGGCTGGTTAAAATATCCCAAATCTGACCCAGCCTGACCCGGAGTACCCAAACTCATGAGGAGTTCCCCTGTTGAACTGAACTTGTGTACCTGGTGCCCTTTCGTCCCATCCGCATTAGCAGCAAAGTCAGTAACCCAAACATTTCCTTCATGATCAGCGTGGATACCATGTGGGGTTTGCATAAGCCCGCCGCCGAAATTAGCGAGCACCTCTCCAGTTTCTCTATGGAATTTAAAAATAGGGTCTACAGGGTTAGTATCGCAGTTTATTGGCGTACCACCACCAAATGAACTTGCGCCACAACGCTCATAAGCCCAGACATGCCCATCAATGGGGTCTATATCAACGCCGGCTGTGGACCCCCAATTGCGGCCCGATGGTAAATCACCCCAAGCTTGAGTGACAACAGGATTCGGATTCGGTATACCATCACCCGAGATATGATTGCCAAACTGGGCATAAGCCACACTCGAAGCAAACATCAAGATAAGTGATGATGACAACAATTTATTAGTATAAAGCATGTCTATCTCTCCCTAAGGATTCAAATTTCGGAGATAGCATAAATGGGCTAGAACCAAAAATACAGGGGCTATCAGCGAAATTTGCTGTTTTTCGTCGCTCAATAGGCCAAAATCTCAGTTTTAGAGCATGCCAAAAACTTAAAATGCCGAAATTGACTGAAGAAGAATTAAGAAATTTCTTTGAACATGAGTTCCCTCAAATGAATTTCATTTTAGAAAGATGCGATGACGAATACGTAACCATCAGGAAAGAAGTCTTTCAACAGAACCTGAGACCAGGAGGCACAGTTTCAGGACCGACCATGATGGCTTTAGCAGATTTCGCAATTTATGCAGCTATCTTACGTGAAATTGGACTAGTCAAACTTGCCGTGACTACAAGCTTTAACATCAATTTTTTAAAAAAACCTCTTGCGAGCAAGGACATTCTCGCCAAATGTAAGCTTCTTAAATGCGGCAAGACGCTTGCGATAGGTGAAGTATCGCTTTTCTCGGAGGGAATCGATGAGCCAGTTGCTCATGCCGTTGGCACTTACTCAATTCCCCCCACCAAACAATCTCAGTAAGGTAACAAGTAAAGCAAAATCGCCAGAAAGGGTGTTAGCAGTATCATAGCCGTGATCGCATAGCCAAACATATCCCGAGCACGTAAACCTGTAATAGCCAATAGTGGTATCGCCCAAAACGGATTTAATAGATTGGTGTGTGCATCACCCACCGCATATGCATCTATAATCTGACCGTAAGGTATTCCAAGTTCTGCTCCCACCACCATCATTGGACCACCAATGATGGCCCATTCCCCGCCAGCAGAGGGAACGAAAAGATTAAGGACTCCGCCAGTAATCCAAGCTATCACTGGGAAATTCTCAGCAGTAGCAATAGACAACAAAGATTCGGTCATACTGTCAACAAGGCCTGTCCCTGTCATAATCCCTATAATTCCCGCATAAAATGGGAATAACAAAATTACGCCAGAACTACCTAAAACGGCATCATAGAATTCCTTCTGATATTTTGTTGGGCTAAGGTATAGAACCATACCAATCATGAAAAATCCGAAATTAAGCACGTTCAAATCCAGTGCACCGAGTCCCTCTGTTAGAAATACGTTAACAAACAACAAAAGACCTGTGATAGCAATTATTCCACCTAATACGAGACTATTATCAATACGATCAGCCAAGGTTTTAATCTCAGGCTTTTGCTCAGCATCAGCTTCGGTCGACTCTTGTTCTGAATTCAGATCTACATACCTGCTAATCTGTCTGCAGTTTTCGGAAGGTGGGCATAGGAGGTAAAGAATCAAGGAGCCATAAATCATGCACAAAACCGTCAGAGTCAAAGGGTAGGGATGAAATACCCATTCAGTCGCAGGAATGACACGATCGACAAAACCCAATTGCATCAGCGCATTATTCTCAGTGGCTTGGAGCAAACCCGCCGAGCTAGACAAGCCCCAACCCCAAGTGAGGCTCATACCCATGTACCCTGCCACGGCTAGCAACGGGTAATGTATTTTTATGCCAGTAGATTCAGCATACTTACCCATCTCACGAACAAGGATGGCTCCGAATATCAATCCCAAACCCCACGAGATCCAGCCAGTCACCATGGAAGCAAGTCCCACCATTACTACCGCCTGGCGACCATTATTTGGCAACTTTACCAAAAACAAAATTCCTCTACGAACCCTTGGATGATAAGCGACAACATTTGCCGTCACTAAAATCAGTACCATTTGCATCGAAAACTGCAATAAGCTCCAAAAGCCATCGTACCAGGATTGAGCGACTTCAACAGGTCCTGAACCTTCTGAAATAAAAGCAGCTACGGCAGCCAAGTAAGTTAGTAAGATTGCAAATAAAAAAGGATTTGGCATCCATTTTTCAACACGGTCTGCGATAATCTCACCCATTTTTTGCACAGGAGTCATTGCCGGCTCGCTCTTAACTTGAGATTTATTCTGAGTTGATCCTAATACTCGCTTGTCTGAATTGTTCATAGGCTTTTATTTCCTTAATAGTTTTTATTTTTCGATAATCAGAGATCAAAACCTTTACAACTTAATTGGTCACTTTTCCTCACTATCAACTACATACCTCTCTTTAAATATCTCTGGCATTTTAACGGGTCTTCCATTTTCTAGGTTAGTGCAAATAAAATCCATCTCCGCTCGCGCAACGGTATTTCCGCTATCGCTATTTATTATTTGGAATCGCCGAGAAGCTCTGAGCTTTCTGTCAGAATAAATTATCCAGTTCCCCACAGTTAATTTATCTCCCTCGTATGCTGGCGAGATAAATTCTGCCCTCATATCTTTTACTGCCATTCCTCTCGATATACTGGCACAAGTTGAAGCATCTAAACCAACGGAAGCAGAATGAGCAAACATACAATCCGTCATCCATGCCAAATAACAATGGTTTGAAACATGACCGTAGCCATCAATCCGATCAGGTCTTACAATAACATCAATGGTGAAAGGTTTTGTTCTATCCCATTTTAGAATCATAGTATAAAACTCTAAACATTCGTCTTAAAGTAGAGATACGTTTTCCAACACTCTTATGTCAATAAAGAATATCTCGTTAACGCCAATTGGAAAAGTAAAGAGTCCTTACAAACAGAAATTTGGCATTCCCAGGCAAGCAAATTTAGCCAGTTCAGCGATCGGGTTAATCAAACTAAACAAATCTTTCACCGATATTGATTGCCTGAGAGAAGTGAACCAATTTAGCCACCTTTGGATAGTTTACCTATTTCATGAAACGGCCTCTCGGAAGTGGGCAAATACAGTCCAGCCACCCCGTCTTGGGGGCAAACAAAAAGTAGGAGTCTTCTCCAGCAGATCACCTTTTAGACCGAACCCTCTGGGGTTATCGGCGGTGAAATATTTAGAACATTATAAAGAGCATGGAAGTATTTATATTAAGATTGGCGGTTTGGACCTTCTGGACGGAACACCAATTCTTGATATTAAGCCCTACATTCCGTATGCCGACTCAATACCTGACGCAAACGGAGGATATGCATCGGAAAAACCGCAAAAAAAGCTTAGTGTTAAATTCTCAGAGAGTGCAAAACACGAGCTAAAAGTATATGAGACTAAATGGGAGAACCTTCGTTCCTTAATCCTAGAAACCTGTTCACTAGATCCCAGACCAGCATGGAATGTCGAAGGTTCCGACTCAAAACAATATGGCGTTAGTTTTTATGGCATCAATGTGAAATTTGTCGTTAATGGGGATGTCGCCTTAATCACTACCTTGCAAGAAACCAAAGCTGACTAGCATTTTCCATGCTTTGATATTGTTGCAATGCCTGTGAAATAATAAAGATTCTCAATTCTTTTCAGCAAGGGAACCACAAAAAAGAGAAAACATATGCAAAAATTTATAACAAAATTCCCAGGCGTATTTATCCTTCCTTATATAACTTTCTTCTTAGTTAATTTCTCTAATGGCCAGTCTGCATTAGATCGATACGAAAATGTTTCTCTTGACGAACTCGCAAATCCGCCAGAAGAAGATTGGTTGATGTGGCGAAGAACATCTAACCATTGGGGCTACAGTCCCTTGGATCAGATCAATAAAGAAAATGTAGATAACTTGCGACTTGCATGGGCATGGACAATGGAACCCGGCCTACAAGAGACAACTCCTCTTGTGAGAGACGGCGTAATGTTTTTACCTCAGGCGTGTGATTTTATAGAGGCGGTTGACGCGACAGATGGCACCTTACTCTGGGAGTATCGTCGACCAGAAGTTGATCATATAGCATCTCTATCTTGCGCAAATAGGAACGGCACGATCTACAAAGATCAACTAATAATCGCCACGCGAGATGCTTTCTTGGTCTCATTAAATGTAATAACAGGAGACGTTACCTGGGAACGACAGATCGGTGATTGGACCATTGGCCAACATTACTCAGGAGGACCTCAGGTACTCGACGGAAAAATAATAGCAGGAATGTCTGGGTGCTATTACATAAACACAGGTTGTTGGATTACCGCACACGATCCAGACACGGGGGAGGAACTCTGGAGAACTAATACTGTTCCAAAAATAGGTGAACCCGGTGGAGAAACGTGGGGAGATGTCCCGAACGAACAAAGACGGGGCGGTTCGGCTTGGATGCCAGCAAGCTATGACCCTGAGCTAGATCTGATCTTCCAAGGTATTGCGGTACCTATACCTTGGGGATCTATCCAAAGAGACACAAGAGGCGGAGATGTTCTATATACAAACTCAACGATCGCTATAGATGCTGATACAGGTGAAATCGCGTGGTATTTCCAACACATACCAGGAGGCAATTGGGATTTAGATCATCCGTTTGAAAGAATTGTGGTGGAGTCAGCAGTTACACCCCTTGAAGAAAATGTCTCTTGGATAAACCCAGATATCAAGTCTGCTGAGAGCCGAAAATTAATCACAGGCATTCCAGGAAAACCCGGAATCATCTGGACTTTGGACGCCAGAACAGGAGAATTTCTATGGGCAAAAGAAACTAATTTCCAGAATGTCATTGTTGGTGTGGATATTGAAAATCACAAAGGAATAACGAACCCCCAGTTAGACATCACAGAAATTAGACAGAGAAAGATGGTTTGCCCAAGCACAACAGGCGGCATAAATTGGAATTCGATTGCCTACAGCCCTCAAACCAACGCACTTTATGCGCCCACTAATAATGTTTGTATGGACTATTATCTAAATCCGGTTAATCCTACGGTTGGTGGCTATCATAGCTCTGCGGTATCAAGAAAAATTTCTGTACCAGAAGGAGACGAGCAAATTGGTATTTTTAGTGCAGTAGATGTTTCTTCAGGAGAGACGCTTTGGTCCTACAAGCAACGAGCTGCAATCACCGGATCCGTCTTGACTACTGGTGGTGGTTTAGCCTTCGTAACAGATGATGCAAGACGTTTAAGAGCATTCGATGTAGATAACGGCAGGATCCTTTGGGAACAAATTTTGAACTCATCTGCAGGTGGCTTTCCTACTACCTATAGTGTTGACGGTACTCAATACATTGCGATTGCTGCGGGAGGAGGAGTAAGTCACCGTGCTTTAACTCCTGAGATTCAGCAGAGGCGAGGGGGCAATACACTCTTCGTATTTAGGCTACCTTAAATACAGGCGACGGCGTTATGATTTATAAATTAGGTGAGCATAAAGTTAAGATAAATGGGGATGACTTTTTTGTTGCCGAGAGTGCAAGTGTTATTGGAAAGGTGTGTCTGGAGAACGACTCAAGCATTTGGTTTGGAGCAGTTCTTAGAGGTGATAATGAATGGATTACGGTTGGCGAAAATACAAACATTCAAGAATGTGCGGTTCTGCACACTGATCCCGGATTCCCTTGTACTTTAGGTAAGAATGTCACCGTCGGGCATCAAGCTATGCTTCATGGTTGCGAGGTTGGGGATAATTCCCTCATAGGTATTAACGCCGTTATATTAAATGGAGCAAAAATCGGTAAAAATTGTCTGATCGGTGCAAACGCGTTAGTAACTGAGAATAGACATATACCAGACGGATCCTTGGTCATGGGTTCCCCAGCAAAGCCAGTAAGGGAACTTACAGGTGAGCAAATTCAAAAACTAAAAGAAAGCGCCGAGCATTACGTGAAAAGGTTCAAAAGATTCAAAAGAGACCTTGCGCCTGATTCTCGGTTTAACTAAAAACCTTAGCGGTTTCCATTCTCGGAGTACTCTTTTTCTCTCATTCGAGCACCAATCAAAGTAGCAGACATCGCATAATTCCCTTCATGACAAGCATACTCGTATGGGATCTGATCTGTCTGAGGCCAGAACAATTCTCCACTGTAAGAATCTGTATAGTCAGCATCCTCGACCGTAAAACTGTAGAGCAAACCACCTTCACTAGACGGTGAAAAGCGTTCAATAACCGTCCTTTCTGCGTGCTGATAAGGTTGATCCAAGAAATTTACCGTTTCAACCACCAGAGTGTCTCCCTCCCACCTGCCTATTGAGTCGCCATCAAAGGTTGCCAACACTCGAGGGTTATGAGTCCCATCATTTATCCTAATTATCCTTGCCCAATGCATCCATTCGATGTAGATCATCAAGTAATCATCAGTTTGAACGATGGTCTTCAGATTATTATAGACAAGTGGCCTTATGGGTATAGACGCTGATGGTTGGTAGATACATCGTACGCCAAGCGTTTGATTCTCTGGCCCATCATAAGGCTGATCTCCAGTTTCAAGCCACCACGCGCCATCGCGTTCCGGCCACGCAAATTTTGGAGCCGCTTCAGCCTTTTCTTGACCTTCTACTGTGCGCGAAGGCATACGACCATTCTCTGGGTACGTGAGTATTGAAGTCCGATATTGACCCTCTATAGTAAAACCGTCATTACCTCGATCGAACCAGAAATCATTATAGGAACCAATATTACCACCTGCCTCTGGTGCTCCTCTATCAGGATCACTGGCTTCCGCATCTCTCGCCCTTGTACTCATCTCTCTATTTCTTAGTTCTTCAATCTCATCCTCCCCAAGAAACAATCTAGTGCCGAATTCTGTTGGCCTTTGGAAAGGTGTCAAACTTGAGATGTCATAGTTCCCATTAAAATCTGGCTTCCCGGCGGGAGTCCGCGCGATGTCAATTTGTGCCAATGAAGAAATTGACATAGAAAAAAGAACAGCACTGCAAAGCAACGGTTTTAGTGGAATATTCATTTTTTCTCCTATGGAAGTGTCTTGAAGAGTTTCAGCTTTGACAATGCTGAAACTTACTAATAGTTTCTTTTGAAGAGACGGTACAAGTTTACTGTTCGCATTTCCAGAAAAATAGTTAAAGAAAACGTCGATTTATGCAATATTTATTTTTGCTGTAACTGACTTCGTGAATTAAGTAAACTGACTTTTAGTGACATTTTCTGACTTGAGGTTAAAACATGATTGCAGTAAACAGGCTTTGCATTGAAGACGCCCGAATATTAATCGAAGGAGCCCGACAAAAAGCAGCACAAATCGGCGTCCCAATGTGTATCGCCGTTACTGATGATTCTGGCAATTTAATCGCTTTTGAGCGCATGAATGGGGGAAAAGCCCACAGTGTCCATGTGTCAATCGATAAGGCCTACACAGCGGGATCAGCACGAAAAGCAACACATGAATACAATGCTGCCAATGTCCCGGGGAATCTAGCTTTTGGAATACATACCGAATCCGGAGGACGAATTAGCACCGTAGGTGGGGGCCTTCCTGTTTTCATCGATGACCAATGCGTGGGCGGTATCGGAGCGAGTTCTGGTTCTCCTCAGCAGGACATGGAAGTGTCCCAAGCAGGCTTAGATCATTTTTTAAGTTCTCGGAACTAAACTCTCAATTTTCATCAACCGTATGATTTAAACTAAAAACTAGATTTTTATCATGGATCCCCTCTGGACCCCTAAAACACCTGAAAAGTCGGCCATGGCGGCTTTTATGAGAGATGTAAATTCCAAATTCAACACTCAAATTACGGATTATCATCAATTATGGGAGTGGTCAGTTGAAAATCACGAGGACTTCTGGAATCACTGGTGGAATTATGTAAATCCGATAGCAAGTAAGCAGCCCAAAAGAACTCTCATAAATTCTGATTTGTTTGAACGTAGCCGGTGGTTTCCAGATGCGGAGCTCAATTTTGCGGAAAATCTCTTAAGATTTCGTGATAGCAAGAAAGCAATTGTCTTCCGCGACGAAGACGGAAATCGAAGTTCACTTTCATACAATGAATTGTACATAGTTGCTGGATTAGTAGCCGCAGAATTTAAGAACTTAGGTATCGGTAGAGGAGACCGAGTAGCAGCCATCTTACCAAACATACCAGAAGCAGTTATCGCTATGTTAGCAACAACATGGCTTGGAGCTGTCTGGTCAAGCTGCTCACCTGACTTTGGAACAGACGGCATTTTGGAAAGATTCAAACAAATTGAGCCAAAATTATTGATCTCCTGTGATGGTTATAAATTTAAGGGTACAACCTACTCAATTTTAGATAAAACCGATTCAGTAAGAAATCAACTGAAGTGCAAAACCGTGATGGTGAACTGGCTATCTATCGGCAAGCTGTCGTCCAGCATTGACTGGAAAGATCTAACCATCACAAAAGCGCTGCCCCCGAAGTTTAACCAAATTAACTTTAACGATCCTGTCTACATTCTTTACTCTTCAGGTACAACTGGTAAACCAAAGTGTATTGCACATGGGGCTGGAGGCACACTCCTGCAGCATCTGAAGGAACATCGCCTTCATACCGATATAACGCGTGAAGATATTCTTTGTTATTTCACTACCTGTGGATGGATGATGTGGAATTGGCTCGTCTCAGGATTAGCCTCTGGATGCACAATTATGTTATTTGACGGAAATCCATTTTCCCCAACTGAAGAGAGTTTGTTGCGAGCAGTGGATGAAGAAAATGTCACCATCTTCGGAACATCAGCTAAGTATATCTCGGCGATTGAAAAAGCGGGCCTTCAACCAAGGAATCTCTTTGAATTCAAAAGTCTAAGAACAATCCTTTCTACGGGATCCCCACTCTCATCCGAGTCCTTTGACTACGTATACAAAGAAATTAAAAACGATATCCAACTGTGCTCTATTTCAGGTGGCACGGATATAGTTTCCTGTTTCGCCTTAGGCACTCCCCTTTTGCCCGTTCGTAGAGGTGAAATTCAATGCCCTGGACTGGGAATGGCAATTTCAGTGTGGAATATTGAGAGAGAGTCCGTAATCAACGAAGCAGGCGAGTTAGTTTGTACCAAAACCTTTCCCTCTAAGCCTATTTATTTTTGGAATGATGATAGTGGAGAAAAATTTCATAACGCTTATTTTAATAAGTTTGAGAATGTTTGGTGCCACGGCGATTGGGCAACCTTAACCCCCGATAGTGGACTTATGATTACGGGGCGCAGTGATGCGGTACTTAATCCAGGCGGGGTAAGGATTGGTACAGCAGAAATTTATCGACAGGTTGAAAAGATACCATCAGTTTTAGAATCCATCGCAGTTGGGCAATCATGGTCAGATGATATTCGAATAATACTTTTCATCGTCCTGCGAGAAAACGAAGTTTTGGACGAAATCTTATCAAATAAAATTCGTCAAATTTTAAAAAGTAATGCAAGCCCAAGGCACGTGCCAGCTAAAATCTTAGAGGTCAGAGATATCCCTCGCACACGCAGTGGGAAAATCTCCGAAATTTCAGTAAGAGATATCATCCACAACCGCCCCATAGCAAACTCAGAAGCAATCGCGAATCCTGAAGCATTTGAGTACTTCAAGAACAGACCTGAATTACTAAGTTAACATTCGCTATACCAACTATAACTAGCCGCTATATCTCAGGACTAGTTTCGAACCTAACCTCAAGATAACCAACTACACCCTCCACGGTAGTATATTGATGAGGTGTACCGGCCGGTATAAAGACTAGATCACCCATCGACACTCTTTTCGAATACCCCCCTTCAATGCTCGCCGGGGCCGAACCGTTCGCATCTGGCTTAACTGAAATGCCACCTGTCGTAAGTACTCCCGCCCCCTCTACGATGTAATGAATTTCAGCAGAGTTCGGATGAATAATTGCGCCTGCAGGTGCAGTTCTTCGAATCATATTAATGGCGTAGTCATCACCGGAGTTAATCCTACCAACACCGAAATTTGGCCTTTGAGACAGAGAAAAATCCAAATCCTCTGATATTTCATCTGATTCATAATATACAGCAGGGGGCATCGACTCCTGAGCCATCAATACCATTACAGTTCCACAAAAAAAACTTAATGTCAGTAATAATTTCCTCATATGCAACTCCGAATATAATAAAAGAGTACTTTGACTTTGCTACTTCGGAGAATAAAAAGTGAAACTCAGAATGTCCAAGCATTTTTGAATTTGTAAATGCCGTAGTTCCTAAACCAGAAATAATCAAGTAATCTTGTAGCAATTCCAAGAGATTTGAGTACATCACTATGAAAACCTTTATTTCTATTTTAATTTCTCTCTCTATCGCAGCAGCTTCATCTGTTGCTCAAGTTTCTGACTGGAAACCGATGCAGACCCCCGATGGTCAACCAGACCTCCAAGGTGTATGGGGAAATAACACTATCACTCCCGTGGAAAGACTTGACAGATTTGGAGAGCGACAGTACCTCACCGATGAAGAGCAAATGCTCCTTGAACGTCGAGTAAGTGAAATAGCGGATGAAGATGGTGACGCACTTTTTGGCGACGGAGTATTTGAAGCCGCCCTATCCGGAGTAGTAAATTCTTATGATCCCTCCACAGGAAATTACGATCAGGCTTGGCTGGTTGACAGAGAAATTCATAATCGAACTTCGCAGATTGTGGATCCGCTAAACGGGAAATATCCTCCTTTGGCCGGAGAGGCTAATGGGGTGACCTACAATAAACCTCAACAAGGGAATACCAATCCTGAATCATGGCTAGACTTGACAGTAGACGATCGCTGCATTAGTTATGGGGCGCCTTATTTAAATGCCGGTTATAACAGTTACTGGCAAATCGTTCAGTCAAAGACCCATGTCGTGATCGTCCAAGAAATGATGCATGACGCTAGAGTGATACCACTGATTGAAAGACCCCATATCGATGAAAAAATCAGACTTTGGCATGGTGACTCCAGAGGATATTTCGATGGAGAAACTCTAGTGATAGAGACGACAAATTTTTCTGATAAAAGCACTTTCGGGCATAATCGATCTCGAATCAATATCGAGCGCTTTACTAGAATAAGCGAACATCAGATGCTGTACTCGCTAACTGCAGACCAACCGGATACGTACCAAGCACCCTACACCAGAGAGTTTATTCTAGACCTTACCCCAGATCCCATTTTCGAATATGCGTGTCATGAAGGTAACTATTCGATGGCTAATATACTGAGGGGAGCACGAGAGCAAGAGCGATTAAGCCAAAACTAAAAACAAGAATTATTTTTATACTTAAACTTTCAAGAAGATTCGTACATTTCCCCGAGAAGGCCTCACTAAACAGCGCTTCTCGGGTAGCTAACTTTCAAATATAAAGGCTATCTACTAGAAGAAATAAACTAAGAGGATCCTGCATCCATAAACTCTACATGTATTTCAAGATCAATTTCATCGCCCACACCAAAAGATGTGAACCGATCTAAACCAAAATCAGAGCGATTAAATTTTGCGCTTCCTGAAAACCCAACGGTATAACTTCTAGTTAAAAAATTTCTTCCTCCACCATGAAAGTTAACTTCGAGATTAACAGGAGCGGTTGTCCCCAAAAGGGTCAAGTCGCCCGCAAATAAAAACGTATCTTCATCTATTGACTCTAAAAAACGTGTCGTTCGATAAACTGCTTGAGGGAATACATCAACATCAAACCAATTGTCTCCTCGAAGTTCCTCTTCAAATTCAGGAATATCCACATCTAAAGAGGAGGTACTAATAACAACTTCTAAGCTAGCATTCTCAATATCTTCAGGATCGAAATCTAATGACGCCTCAAAATCATTGAAGGTTCCAATAAATGTGGAGAAACCTAAGTGGTTTAGTTTCCAAATAAGAGAAGCATGATTAGGATCGAGTACATATTGCCCTGCCCGTACTTCTGTCACCTCGGTAGTTTGGTCCGGCGTTAAAATCCTACTACAGTTAACTAATAGACCTGATAATATTCCCAGCAAAAGGACCCTCATGCATCCATTAAAACCAAAATTAAACATATTATTACCCTACCTTTTTTATGACCTATTGCTGCATCGCATAAACATCGACAACAACCTCAACTTCATTCGGTACCTCAGCAGTATTAGCCCAGTAACCTTGGCCTACACCATACTCTAACCGGAGTATCGTCACTGAACTTGTCAGATGAAAGCATACTTGTCCATCGCATGTTTCAATGCTCAGCTCAAAGGGAAATGTCATAGGCTGGGTTTGGTCACGAATGGTAAGCGTGCCGTCTGATTCAAACGATGTTACTCCAGTTAACCTACACTTTTCGGCTTGGAAAGTCGCTGAAGGCCAGGTATCTACATCAAACAATTCATAATCTAGAAGATAATCCAAGACTTCCGGAGAGTCGACGTTTATATCCTCGATGTTTATCGTAACGTCAAAATCACAACTGCCGGGACTTAAAGGGTCTATATCGAACTGCGCCTCGACATTAGTAAATATGCCTTCGTATTCATCACTACCGTAATTATATTTAAAGACAACCGAAGACAAACCGGGGTCAAGAACCCAATTTGCCGCAAATGTTGGAGAACTGATAAATATAAGCGTAGTTACTAAAAACGCATGATTTATAAATGTTCGCATAGTTCCGTATACTCCTGTTCAAATTTTATGGTAGCGCGTAAGCCACCAGTTCCGCAGCTTGACCTCCGCCGCTTACGAATAAGGCTATGTACTGCTTCCCATCATGTTCATAGGTAAAAGGCAAACCTGATTGATTGTTGGGTAAATCAATTTCGGCTAGAACTTCTCCTGTCTGCTTGTCGATAGCGCGAAAAATTGGGCTGGCTCCACGTCCTCCTGTCCCCTCCCCGGCAAATAGAAGGGTCTTAGTCACAAATATACCCGCTCGAGTCGGCACACCAGTCCGAGGGATTTCCACCCCCTCCAACAAACGATGGTTCTTGATACTGTCTGGCGTGTCAGCATTCGCAATCATCCACAGATGATCGCCTGAGTTCATATCAATCGCTGTAATTCTGCCATAAGGCGGTTTAGCTATCTCAAGCCCCTGAACTCTCGGGACGCGGACACCAAACGACTGACTAAGCGCTAGATCAGAATCTTCATCCTTATTTAATGATAACACAGCCAATGCCGTCCGTGACGGCACATAAAGAATTCCTGTTTCTGGATCGAGAGCCGACCCTTCCCAGTTTGCTCCACCTGTTGCAGAGGGTAGACCAAGGGTTCCACGAGTTCCATCTGCCGCATCCTGAAGTGAAGGTGGGGAATACACACTCGGGCTCAGTCTAAAACCCTCTATAGCTTCCAGAGCTAGAGCCTTTATCTCCGGGGTCCAGTCGATTAAATCATCCTCAGTAAAACCCTGTCGGTCAAATGGAGCAGGGATAGACGGTATTGGCTGCGTGGGAGAATACCACTCGCCCGGGACATCTCCGATGGGCACAGGCAATTCCTCGATAGGCCAAATAGGTTCACCAGTTTCTCGATCAAAAGTGTAAACCCATGATTGCTTAGTCACTGACATTAAAACTTTATTGCCATTAGGTAGATCTGCAAGAACAGACGCCGCAGGAATGTCCCAGTCCCAGATATCATGGTGCGTGAGTTGATAATGCCACTTTCTCTCGCCAGATTTTATGTCCACTGCGACAATAGAATCGGAAAACAAGTTATCGCCTGGACGGTCTCCCCCATACCTATCACCAGTGGCAGATTCAACAGGCAAATAAACTAAACCCAAATCAGGGTCGCCGGACAACGGCGCCCAAACTCCGGCATTGCCGGTGAATTCGATACCGCCATCCAACCAAGACTCAAATCCAATTTCACCTCTCTCTGGGATGGTATGAAAAGTCCACAAGAGCTCCCCAGTGTGGGCGTCGAAGCCGCGAATATCACCCTTTACATTTGCTTTTGATCGAGGCCTCATACCGACACGATGGGCCGCTCCAACGACAATTACATCATTCATTACAAATGGTGGAGCAGACAGCCCGATATCTGGATATGGGAATCTTGGATCATCTGCGTTTCTGAGGCCAACAAACAAGTCGACTACACCATTTTCGCCAAAATCAGGATCAGGCACTCCGGTATCAGCGTCCAGGGAAACCAGATGGTATCCGGGTGTCACATCGATCACCCGCTTCTTATTTCCGTCGCTCCAGAAAGATACTCCCCGTCCTGCTCCCTTCCGAGGAGCCTCATCAAAACGTACTCCCTCTCTGGGTCTCCACAACCAAAGAACCTGGCCGGAGGTAGCGTCTATAGCCACCACATTGCGCGTACTGCCAATGTTTGCGTATAAAACACCATCAATTTCAATCGGGGTTGAAGGATTATTAAAGTCCGTGGTCGGCCCAAAATTGGCAGTCGAAAAACTCCAAGCCAATTCAAGATCCGAAACATTACTAGCATCTATTTGATCTAGTGGAGAGTAACGTTGAGCTAACGGGCCACCGTGATACTCCGGCCAATCTCCCTGATATACACTTGTTCCGGTTTGACCCCATGATATGGATGGGAAACCGATCCCCCATAACATCAAGCAAAATAACAAAGGCCGTTTTTGCAGTTCCAACATTCTTAAATCTCCGAATTTAGTGAATATTCTACCCCTAATCTAACCGGGGGGGAGAATAAGCAATATGGAGTCCTCAAGCAACAGTGCTCGTAGTTCTCAACACGTAAATATTGCAACACATTGCTGAATAAATAATGTCGAAAACATATTAAACTGTTACAGAGCATTGCTAGATATTACAAAAGCGAAGATTGTTATTTAAATTAATTAGTTGCGCGAAAAACAACTAGGTTTGAACACATAACGATCCAATTATTCCTAATTTATCGTTCCTTCAAGTTCAAAGTGCTGAGATAATAAGAAGTACGAAGTGTTTAAATACAAATGAGAATCATTATCACTTGATACCTGCCAGATTTATACTTACTATGCCAGGCACAAATTTCTGGTTAAAACCTGGCGTAAGCCAATCGTAAAGATTTCACTGATAAAAGAGGAAGAAATTATGCTCCGTCATTTTTTAAAGTTAGCAAGCGCTATGCTGATCTTTAATGCTGCTGCGTTAACTTACGCCCAATCCGATGGCATTTATTTTGCTGCACACCACGACTATCGGGTTGTCGAAGTCGCTGAAGGATTCATGCAACCTTGGTCAATGGCATTTCTGCCCAGTGGTGACATGCTCGTCACAGAAAAGCCAGGCCGACTAAGAATTGTTAGAGACGGACGCCTTCTGCCGGAGGCTGTCGCGGGAATACCAGAGGTACACTATGTCGGCCAGGGAGGCTTGTTCGATGTTGTTCTGCATCCAAATTTTTCCGAAAACCGTTGGGTTTACATTAGTTATGCTAAACCCGTCGCTGATACCTCCACGACGGCCATCATCAGAGGACGCTTTGAAAATGATCAACTTTCTAACATAGTTGAAATATTCTCTGCTCAGGCAACAGGTTTCGGACACTACGGGGGCAAGATAGCCTTTGATAATGATGGTTATTTATTTCTTACGCTAGGCGACCGACAAGCGCCATCAGTAGGAGTACTTACTGAACATCCAGCTCAAGACACTTCAAACCATCAAGGAGTGATCGTTCGCCTAAACGATGATGGAAGTATCCCAGATGATAACCCCTTTGTTGGTGAATCTGGTTTTCTCCCTGAAATATGGTCTTATGGACACCGGAGCCCACAGGGACTAGCTATTCATCCTGAAACAGGCGACTTATGGGAAACAGAGCACGGACCGCAAGGTGGCGATGAGGTTAATCGAGTCCAACCTGGAAACAATTACGGATGGCCCGTTATTGGTTTCGGAGTTAATTATGGATCCAGTGGCAGCCCGATTCATGAGGGTATTGGCCGGGAGGGCATGATGAGTCCTGAGCATGTGTGGGTGCCATCAATTGCCGCCTCAGGACTGATGATTTATTCAGGCGATAAGTTTCCGATGTGGCGTGGTAGCATATTTTCAGGAGCGCTGGCAGGACAGCAGCTTGCTCGCCTCCACATGAGTGATGACTATCGCGAGGTCATAGTTGAGGAAACCCTCGCCTACGGTTTAG
>CACJAW010000027.1 GCA_902591495.1 uncultured Pseudohongiella sp. | reverse complement strand
AATCATTGGCGCACCACCTAGGAAAATCTCAGCCTCGTCTTTGTAGCCCTCCAAAACTTCACGAATCCTTCCTATCAACTCATGTTGTCTATCTGCAGCAAACACGGTGTATTCGGCATACTCAGCTTCAACTCTTTGTAATTCGAGACTTTGCTCTAACGTTAATTCACCTGATTGGCGACTATTCTGGAGGTTCGTTCTTTGAAAAAGCAGCTCTCTTAATCTCTCATCGATTTCAAAGGCGACGAGCAAGCCTGCAGTATTTCCATCTAGGCTTAGCAAAGCATTTTGAAAGACAGGATTAGCCATGATTTCTTCTTGAGCAAGTTGCAGATCTTGTTCCTGATCTAAAATCGTTAAGTAATCCTCAGAAATTCCGGTCAAGGGTGTATCGCCAAAGACTGGGACATTTAGAATGGAGTCAACAGCATCGACCCGAGGAATTGACAATAAATCATCACGGAGTTGGGTTAAGCGTGCAAGGGAGGCTCGGTCAAAAAGATTTCTTTTAGGTGAGTAAGCCACAACCACCGAATCTCCAGTACCGTATCGATCACTTATCTCTCGAGAGAATTCAAGTACGGGATCATTCTCCAACAGCAAAGAGTCTGCTGATGCATCTAATCGAAAATTTTGCGCGTGCCATAAAAAGAAAATCACGAAGAAAAACAAAATCAAGATGACTAACCCGGGCCTACCAAACACAAGAGACTCATACTTTTGTGTAACTAGTTTAGACATACTTTTATTTTTCACTACAAAAACTCAACTATTTGAACAAAGCATTCCAAACTAGCGGTCTCGTTAATTGAGGGAAAACACTAGCTGAAGATAACACTTTGATGCTTTCTACACAGATGATAAATTTAATCTCTAAGACTCAAATTCGGATTGTTTGCCAATCCTGATCATATCAGGTATCGCATACTTTCTGTCTTTAACTCAGTAGATTTTTATGAGTTCAGCTTACCCTTGATGGTTCAGAGCCTCAAGAACTTTAAACCTGAAAGCCAGAAGAATTAACTTGTTGTTTCTATTATATTTTATCTAGATATCATAAGCGCTAGGAGTAGCAATTTCTTGCAGCCTGTCCTAGAATAAGGTGTCAGGAGTGGAAAAGATGAAATTTTTAAAATACGGTCCGATAGCAGTATTAGTAACGATTTATTACTCATCGGTGCTGGGTGATGATTGGTTGCGATCCGTTCCAGAGTTTGAGCTAACAGATCATCTGGGCGACGTTCACACTTTAGAGGATTATGAAAAATACGACCTCGCAGTCTTCTACGTCCAAGGTGTTGGCTGTCCAATAGCTCGCATTGCTCTGCCTAATTATCGTGAAGTTCGTGATGAATACGCTGGTAAAAATATTTCTTTCACCATGTTCAATTCGAATATCCAAGACAACCTGAGTAGAATTTCGAAAGAGGCAGAAGAGTTTGACATAGATTTCCCGATAATGAAGGACGAAGGTCAGAGATTAGCTAAAGCGCTTGGTGTTGAAAGGACAGCAGAAGCTTTCGTATTTGATCCAAAAACACAGAAGGTTCTGTTTCGGGGACCGATCAATGATCAGCTCGGTTATGAGACACAGCGCAACAGCGCTAGCGAGTGGTACTTAAAGGATGCCTTGGACACCATCTTGGAAGGAAACCAAGTAAATATGGATAACGTTCCAGACTCTAAGGGCTGCCTTGTTGCGATCTTCAACAATTAGCTATGAACTTTACCTAGGGGCAGTTTGTTTTGGGTTTATAGGCCTGTCTTCAAAATAATAACCAAGAAGTTGCTTTAGTAAAACCTATTGCTAGTCAATTCAGTTACCATACCTCCAAATGAAAACACTTCTTATCCTCATAGCTTTCGCGACAGGTTTAGTTAACTGCCGAACAAGCACAACCGGCTTGGGGGAATTTGCCATATCCTTGCCAAGCGCCAGGATCGAAGTTCGAGAAATACCGACCCACCGTGAAATGCAAGCGGGAACCAAGGTGGTCGTTCTCGGCACAGGCACACCTATTCCCGATGCTCATAGAGCTGGCCCTAGTATTGCCGTAATACACAAAGGGAATTCCTACTTGTTTGACGCAGGCGCTGGAGCTGTTCGCCAAGCTACAATCGCTCGCTATTTATATGATATACCCTCGCTGTATCCCTCCCAAATCTGTTGTGTTTTCCTATCCCACTTACATAGCGATCACACTTTGGATTTATCTGAATTAGCACATACTCTCTGGTGGCGACGGAGAAATCCCTTGCTCGTTTGGGGGCCACTAGGTATCTCGCGGATATCCAGTGCGATAACGGATATGATCGCTATAGACGCAGATTTCAGAATCAATGGATTACAGCCAGTAGCTAATTCAGAGGGGTTCAAGATCCAGGACACAACTATTGAGCCAGGGATAATTCTTTACAGAGATGATCTGCAAGTTGAGGCATTTCTCGCAAATCACGGAGACATTTCTCCTGCTTATGGTTTTAAGATCGTAACGGATGACATATCGATTGTAATATCCGGCGACACAGCTTTCAGCGACTTGATTGCAGAAAAATCTGCGGGTGTTGACCTATTATTTCACGAGGTGATCAGCCGGTCGGGACTGGAAAGAAATTCACCTGCTTTCCAGCGATATCACAATAGTGTGCATACCACTTCAGACGAGTTAGCTCGATTGGCCAATGTAGCCCGACCGAAAAAGCTTATTCTTTATCATGGATTATTTTATGGTACCAAAGAAACAACAGTTTTAGATGAAATAAAGGAGCTATACGATGGAGAGGTAATCCTAGCTTCGGACTTAGACGTTTTTACTGGGAAGTAGCATTTTCAAAAATTGCGTCAGATTGCATTTAAAGTTTTTTGGTAGAACACTATTCTTTTGAAGTATTTTAGACGAAATAGAATTACCCATTTGAATTTACTAACCCTAAAAACTCTGTCGATGAAAAAAATCGCGGAAGCGACTGTTTTGAACAGAACTATGCTGTTCTTTGTTTCTGTGATTCTAACCTGCATTTTTGGATCAGGGATCTTTAAAACGACGTTTGATAGCTCACTCAGTGCACTGCTATCTAAAAGTGATCCATATTTAAATGAATTAGAGGAAATAGATCGAACCTTCCCATCAAACGGTGAAATTCGGTTTGCTTTTGTAGCTGAGAAAAATAATTCAATTTTTGATCGCAAAATACTTTTAGCTATCGCTGACCTGACAGAAAAATTCACTGTAATTCCTAAAATTCAGGGTATAACGACTATACTCGGCTATACATCCCCAGAAACACAAAGACGATTATTCAGCGAGCCAATCAATGACTTGAGCGATTCAGAAATAGCAGAAATAGGAGAAACCGCAAGAAATGAGAGATTTTTAACATCTAATTTGCTCTCGTCTGACGCTAGCCTCACATTTGCCATCATTGACGTTAATACACGAGAAGCTACCAACACTGAAAGATTTGAAATTGCTGACTCTGTGCTAGAGCTCAGAGATCAATTGAGAATTTCGCACCCTACGGTCAATGTGCTTGCAAATTCAGATGTGATACTCGAAAAAGCAAGTCAACAAGACATGGTAGATGATCTAACTAAGTTAATGCCTCTTGTCATTATTCTTTGTGTTGCTGTTATTTGTTACTGCTTTAAGTCGTTAGCGATTGGAGCATGCATTCTCATCCATGTCGCATTCACTATTATTTGTACTGTTGGTGTGTTGGGATTTTTTAGTCTATCGTTCAATAACATTTCAGTCATTGCACCCTTAGTTGTCGTCATCATCTCTGTCGCAAACAGTGTGCATATCATATCGATATTCAAACAGGGTCTTCATCAAAACAAAAATGACACGGATGCTATGATTTATAGCATGCAGTCGAATCTGCGGCCCGTATCTCTTGCAGCGATAACTACCGCTATTGGATTCACTTCCCTAAGTATGTCCTCTTCTCCTGCCATACAGGATTTTGGACGCATAGTGTCAGTGGGTATTGGCTTTGCCTATATGCTAACGGTGTTTATGTTGCCATACATGTTGGTTAGAATTTCAAAGATTTCTTCAGTTTCGAAAGGGAGTGGCGTAAACTTCTTGCAGCCCCAACTTCGTAGCGTGATTAAATTCGCAACTCAAAATGATAAGGCAATATTCTCTCTATGCACTGCTTTAGCTGTATTTACTTTTATTCTTTTACCGCTAAATCAGACCGACTTTAACCGCTTGGATTTTATAGCGTCTGACTCAGAAATTCGTGAGTACTACGATGTTGTCGAAGAGAGAATGAATCGCGGTTTAGGTCTAAGTTATGCCATCGAAACCAACACTAAGGACAGAGCTATCGACCCTATCTTTCTGCAAAAGACTGAGGAATTTTCCAATTGGTTGTCAGAGCAGAAAGAGATCGAGTCAGTCATCAGCATAGTTGAGGTCATAAAAACGATCAATAGAATTATTAATGATAATGATGAGCAGAAATACAGTATACCGCCAGAGGCTCAGACCAATGAAAATTACTTGAATGCCTACAAGACAGTAGAAGATAACTTCCTACCCTTAAATAGATTTATTGATGAGGACTACTCAGCAGTCACAGTCGTCATAAATGCTCGGGAGATGACTAATCAACAAATGATCGATCTTGATCAGAGAATTACAAAGGAGTTTTCAAAGAATTTCCCCTCCGCCTCACTAGTTCATGGTAGCGGTGTTTTACTTTTTGCTAGGATGGATGAGCTGGTAACGATTGAGTTGCTGCAAGGTTATTCCATTAGCCTACTTTTAATTACTATCTGCTTAACTTTTGGTTTTAAAAGTCTTTACTTTGGGCTTTTGAGTGTTATCCCTAACTTATTGCCTGCGACAATTGTCTTTGGATTCTGGGCTTTATTAGTTGGTCAGCTTGACCCCTTTGTAATGATGCTCTTTAGCATAAGTATAGGGTTGGTCGTCGATGACACTGTGCATATTCTTAGTCACTATCTTGAAAGTCGTCGCGATGGGATTGCTAAAGTACCCGCAATTGGAAACTCTATCACAACCGCGGGGCCAGCACTCTCCATCACAACTATGGTGCTAGCTTTGGGGACTACCGTTTTAATATTTGCTAATACCTTATACTTTCAGCAATCCGCTAAATTACTTGTGCCGATAGTCGTTTTGGCTCTAGTGCTAGATCTCCTCTATCTACCTTCGATCCTTAAGCGATTTGACTCTAATTTTAAAATACAAAAAGTTATGACTTCTTGAGCGATTACCAATAAGATTACTTGTTTCGACTACTAGGAAAAATCTCATGCCGAATATATTGAAAGAAATTAAACTGCAAGCAGCTCTTTTGAGTCTTATCCTGTTAGGTCAATTATCAACCGCAGCAGGGCAATCCCCGGCCAGTGATCTTCAGTCGGAGTTTCTGATGGAGCTTTTATTGGACGTTGATCCGCAACTTGATGCTGGACATACATCCATTGCTCCTATCACAGGCGGCACTTTTTCTGGGGTACGATTGCAAGGCACAGTCCATAATGGTGGAGCCGACTGGATCACGCAAGTTTCTGGTCATAGCAGCCTAGATGTGCGAATAGCCTTGGAAACCGACGACGGAGCCATAATTTACATGACGTATAAAGGAGTAGTGGCTCAAGGTGATGCTGGACTGTATTGGAGAGTAACACCTGTATTCAATACAGCATCAGAGGAATACGACTGGTTGAATCATAAAGTTTTTGTAGGCAAATCAAAACAAGTCGAAGGAAAAGTCGCGTACGACATATTTGAAATCTTGTAGTAAAAAGTGTTTCAGAAGATCTACAAAAAACCGATAGCCTCTTGGTTTTTAGGCTATCGGTTTTGGGATTAAGATGAATTAATCACGAAAGGATGATTAAAACTAATCATCGCCTCCCTGTTCTACATTTTTCCATTTAACAGCTCCGAAAAACATTTCGTCCCAGCTTTCGTTGCCCCAATCCACATTTCGGTCAGGGTTCGGATTTGCTGGATTCTGTGACGAGTTATCCCAGGCTGCCACCGCGGTGATTTTAGTTCCAGCTGGCACAAACTTTGGCTCTTCATAGGTGTAACTGAGTTGCCAATTATAATTGTACTTAGCAATGTTGATTAGCTCTTCACTGGAACCATCCGGATAATCAGCATAGAAACGCATTCGCTTGCCACGAAAATGCATATGTGGCAAGTAACTGTGGATATGGGCATCGTTCTCGATGACGATACTCGCAGTTTGCTCAAACGCAGGATCGTGAGCTGGAATGGTGGTCCAGCCACCAGGGAAGACGCACGCGCAGCGTCCAGACATTCTTTCCTCTGGCTCCTCGCCCTTGGGATAGAACCAAACACCAAGCTGACTTCTATCAACAGTTTCACGTCCATTCGGCGTGTAGTGCATGTTCAAATTTAACGTAGAGCCCGCCTTTACTAACCCACCAGTATTAGGCGGAGCTAGATCTGGCGTATCACCTGGAATGTATGCAGTGATATCTGCCTTATCAGGATTACCGCTGCCACCTAAAAATCGACGACCGGATTCACCAGGGAAATCCAATCTGTTTACCGTGTGGTGCAAAACGGTGCGATCACCGGCAATGATCTGACTTCCCCGCAACCATCGATCTTCAGGCATATCAAATACAACTTTTACGTTAACAAAAACTCCATTGCCAGTCGCAGGAACGGTGGTAGCGGGTATATCGAGTATCATGTCTGGTTCACCAAAAGCCCACTTTGACTCTGGCCAATCTAAATTGGCAAGTGGGTCATAATCTCCATCCTTGGGAGCACCTGCCTCAACCCAGGCAATGATATTTCGGACATCCTTATTATCAACCAGTCTGTCGTTGATAAAATCTCCAATGTGTCCATCAATTTGACCTGGTGGCATTCGGCGAGTCATCAATACTTCCCGGATCATCGGAGACCAACCTTTGACCATGGTGTGACTATCCATTGCAAAGGGGGCAACGCCGCCTTCACGATGGCAGCTCGCACACTGTTCAGCTAAAACGGGAGCAATGTCAGCTACATACGATGGAATCTCCTTGTCTGGAAAGTTAACCACTGTGCCATCTGTTTCTACGATCTGTGGAGATATTTTTTCGTTTTCGAGCAACTGCTTTAGAGCGACTTCAGCTGACTGAACGCTTCCACGAAAATCAACGGAAAAACTTTTTGGGTCAAAAATCAGAACTTCACCCAAGCGTTTTATACCCAAAGCCTCTGAAATCAACCTAGCATCATCCATCAAAACTGGTATATCGACCCCATACTCTTCTACCTTTGCTTGCACTGCTTCTCTATTAAGGCGGCCCATGGGATTTATCATCATGAACTCTATCCCAGCATCATCATATCTCGATTTTAGTTTGTTAAACTCAGACACTTCAGCCGAAACAAATTCACTGTCATTCGATTGGACAAGAAACACCACCGCTTCATGATCATCGTACCAGCTCATACCATGATGGTAGCCATCTTGATCTAGAAGCGAAAAATCCCCTACTCGGTCAGCGGCACTGACCAAAACGGGCAGCATGATTAACGTAGATAGTAAGCTTCTTAACATATCTCCTCACCTCAACTCTTTTTTCGGTAAAACATCCAATATTGTTGGCCAGAGCGCTTGTCAGCTATTTAACCAAAAAGCTGATCTTTTTAACTATGAAAATTGTAGACCAGCTAACTCTAAGGGCTTCATGACAGCAGGTCAATGATCTATGACTCTTTTTGTCGTGACGGGGGCTCAACTAGACTCAATATGATAGACCCTATTTGAGGGCATTTGCAGCTCGCAAAATTTCTTTAATCTTAGGGAATAAATAGACATTCGTAATTAACAAGTCGTTTTCATAGAATTGGGGGTCCGCACCGTCAGGTACTTCACTGAAATGACCACATTCTGCACCAGCCTCCGAGGCGATAAGCCGCGCTGCTGCGAAATCCCATAGATTCAAGCTTTCGTAATATACATCAAGGCGACCTGCTGCTAACCAGCAAATATCCAGAGCTGCCGAACCAAGGCGGCGAATATCCGCACAATGCCGCAGAATTTCTCCAACTCTATTGATCATGGGTTCAATATTTGATTTCTCGTATGGAAATCCTGTGGCAACAATAGCGCGCCGTATATCCTTCTTTTCAGCAACTTTAATTGGCTCCCCATTCAAAAAAGCCCCTTTTCCTCTGCTTGCTGTGAACATCTCACTAGTGAAGGGGTTGTAGACGATACCAATTTCGATATGACCATTCTGAGAGAATGCAATGGAAACTGCCGATTGATCGTGCTTATGAGCAAAATTGACAGTTCCATCAATGGGATCAATTATCCAAAATGAGGTCTCTGTTTTATCAAAATCATTGGTTTTAGGAAATGTCTCCTCGGAGACAATAGCATGTTCGGGAAACGCCTTATTGATCTCATGACAGATGTATTTATCTACCGCAATATCAGCACTGGTAACCAGTTCATGCCCATTTTTAAAACTCTGAACGACAGATGCCCCTTCGTCACCCTCACTTTTTATAAGACTTCCTGCTTCTATCGCGAGATTGCGAGCAAATTTTTCAATATTACTAAGTTTCATCAAATTCTATATCTCTTGAAAAAACAATTCTTTGTAAATTGATTCTAGATAATTATTAATCGTTTATTTTGGTATTTAAAGTAAAATAAATAATAATCAAGCACCATAGCTCTTCACAAATATTGGAAAAAGAGATGCAACTTTCTGGATGGGGCCGATACCCGACTACCGTAGCAGAAATTATTGAACCTGTTTCACAAAAGTCTGCCCAAAGCCACTTTTTAAATAACACGCAAGACAGTCACATTATCGCCCGAGGAAGTGGTCGTAGCTATGGTGATAGCGCTTTAGCTGACCATATTTTGAATACTCGCTTCCTGGATAACTTCATTTCATTAGACACTGCTAAAAATACAGTAACATGCGGCTCGGGTGTCCAACTTAAAGATATACTTAATCTGGTTATTCCAACTGGACATTTCCCGCCAGTGTTACCCGGAACTAAATATATTACCGTTGGTGGCGCAATTGCCGCAGATATTCATGGGAAGAACCATCATCAAGCAGGAAGTTTTTGCCAACATTTAGTCAGTTTAGAGTTATTGCTAGCCAGCGGAGAAATTGTGGAGTGCTCTAGATCCAAAAAAAAAGACTTATTCCTAGCAACATGTGGCGGTATGGGTTTAACGGGAGTAATCCTTAATGCCACAATCACTTTAAAAAAAGTGACAAGTGCTTCTATTGATCAAAAAACACAGGTTGCGAGCGACCTTAGGGAGTGCATGGATATATTTGATGAATCTGAAGAGAGCGAGTATTCAGTAGCATGGCTGGATGCGCTAGCACAAGGAAAGAAAAAGGGGAGATCTTTGGTTCACGTTGGGAATCACAGCGAAAAGGGATTGCAGCAACCAATTTTACGAAGAGAGCTATCGATTCCTGCAATAACCCCAACCAAATTACTCAACAAATACTCTATAAAACTGTTCAACGAACTACTCTATCAGTCTCAAGTAATTCGGCAAAAATCAAAAAAAGTCAGTTATGAGGCCTATTTTTTTCCACTGGATGGTTTAAAAAACTGGAATTTGGTTTATGGTTCTAGGGGATTTATTCAGTATCAGTTTGTGGTCCCAATGGATTGTTCGCTGGAGGCGATTTCAATAATTTTGAAAAAAATATCGGACGCCGGTAAAGCGCCAGCCCTATCAGTTCTAAAAAAATTCGTAAGGGGCAATGACAATTATCTCTCTTTCCCTAACGCTGGCTATACGCTTGCTATGGACTTCAAAAGGGACGCAACACTATTACCACTGCTTGATGAATTAGACGAAATAGTGTTGTCGTATGAAGGAAGGCAATACCTTGCGAAAGATGCGAGAATGAGCGAGCAAGTATTTAAGAAATCCTATAGAAATTGGGAAAAGTTTATCGCTGTTAAAACTAAATATGACCCGAAAAATATTTTTGCTTCCCAACAGTCAAGGCGACTTGGGTTAACAAACTAAATTTAACCTCAAACTTATGAATATTTTGATCATTGGTGCAACATCTGCGATAGCGCGGTCAATATCTCGTTTGTATGCTGTCAAAAATGCCAAAATTTTTCTAGTTGCAAGGGACGAGCCACCTCTTCAAGAAGCAGCTATTGATCTTGAGGTGAGAGGAGCAAAAGCAGTAGGCGCAGTACTTTACGATGCTGAAAATACGAGCGATCACTCGTCGGTTATTAATTCAGCAGTTGAATTCTTGGGGAGCATCGATATCGCATTAATCTGCCATGGCAACTTACCAAACCAGGAAGAATGTCAGGCAAACTATGAAAAAGCCGAAGCTGCCATTACTGTAAACGGTCTCAGTGTTATCTCCTTATGTACTGAAATTGTGAACAATTTGAGAAAGGAGCGAAAAGGCACTCTGGCCATTATTACCTCCGTCGCTGGGGAGCGTGGACGGCAACCTAATTTTATTTATGGTGCTGCAAAATCAATGGTCTCCACTTACCTTCAGGGCCTCCGCGGAAGCCTGCTAAATGAAAATATACATATTATTGATATTAGACCCGGCCTTGTAGATTCTCCAATGACGGCGCAGTTGGAAAAAGGACTGCTTTGGTCCTCACCTGAAGCAATCGCTCCCACTATTGTAAAGGGAATCGGTAAAAAGAAGCATGTCATTTACGCCCCATTTTACTGGCGCTTCATCATGTTAGCTATCCACATGATTCCTGAAGTTATCTTCAAAAGAATCAAGATATAGAAATTGATTAATTCTAAAGAAAACACGCCTCTATTCGTTGATTTGGATGGAACACTTCTAAAAACAGACATTCTGTTTGAGGAAATACTTATCCTCTTAAAAAGAAATATTTTCTACTGCCTAGCGCTTTTATTTTGGCTAGCCAGAGGTCGTGCCTATCTGAAATTTCAGCTATCAAAAAGGGTTGATATGCCTGTTGAGACTCTGCCTGTGAATACTGAATTTTTAAGATACTTACACATGCAAAAGAAAGAGAACAGGGAATTAATACTTATTTCCGGGTCAAATCAAAAAGCTGTCGACGAAGTAAACAATCATATGAAACTCTTTGATTCAACTTTTGGCAGTGACGAAAATGTTAATCTCACCAGCCGAGCAAAATTAAAAAAAATAGAAATGCTCACGAAAGGAAAGCCTTTTTCTTATGCGGGCAATGCGCGAGAGGACACAGTAATTTGGAATAAAGCCTCGCAGGCTGTAATCGTCAATTGTAAAGTTAAGACAATAAATTCCAAAAAATTTAAAAACGCCCTTAGCTTTGATCCTCCAGAACCTGCTTTAAGCCAATTACTTAGATCAGTCCGCCCTCATCAATGGTTAAAGAATTTATTAGTATTCATTCCTCTAATACTGTCTCATCAGCTATCGAACACAGGCTTAATTTTAGATTTATTAGTCACATTTATTAGCTTTTCACTATGCGCCTCGAGCGTTTATCTAATGAATGATCTTTTTGATTTATCACAGGATAGAAACCACCTCACAAAATTCAATCGGCCTTTCGCATCCGGGAGTCTCTCAGTGATGACTGGACTAATCGCAGCGCCATGCTTATTTGTTTTGGGTGCAATCACTGCTTTTTATTTGCCAATCAACTTTCTCATAATTTTCATCATCTATGGGCTAATCAATTTTGCCTACAGTTTTCATTTAAAAAATATTTTTATGTTAGACGTAGTAATACTTGCTTTTCTATACACTCTCAGAATAATGGCAGGCGCTGAATCGATAGAATTGCAAACCACTTCGTGGCTCCTAGGGTTTTCTTTTTCCTTGTTTCTTGGACTAGCATTAGTTAAGCGTGTGGCAGAATTATTCAACATAATATCTGCTGGTAAAACAAAGATTGAGGGCCGCGCCTATCACAAAGAGCACATGAATTTTTTGAAGTATACAGGAATATTCTCCTCTGCTATCGCGATAGGTATATTCGCTTTTTATATCACTGATCCAAAAACTACCGAGCTTTATGCAGAGCCACTTATTTTGTGGGCGATCTTTCCTCTTATCTCTTATTTACTTTTTCGCATATGGAAAATTGCTCTGAAGGGAGAAATGTCGGAAGATCCTGTGCTATTTGCTCTAACAGATCACATAGGACAAATCATAGTTGCTTGCTGCGGGGCTATCCTTTGGCTCGCATCTTAAAGTTTAAGCCAACTCGTTAAAGAATGATTTAGAATTTTTGCATCCTAAGCAAGCACTGAAAAGCTCTCACCTGAAGCATCCCATTGGCTCGGCTTGCCTATAGGCGTGACTCTCATGTGTCTATTACAATTTTCAGCAAGAAGTGATTGGAAATGGGTAACTGTTTTAAAGGCGGGATCTAGCCAAAGGTCTACTATTCGATCATCCAAATAATCAATCATCAGCGGTATCGATTTGGGATGAATTTTTTGCCATTCTGGCGAATGCGGTGGAAGGGTGATTATTGATGCGGAGTAGACAGTCTCTCCTGTAATTTGGCTCAAATATTCCCTATAGAGCCCTCCAAAAGCGATCGCCGAATTCTCGAGTTCAATTTTATGATAAGTCTTCTTATCGCCTAGACCCTCTATGAAAGCTGAACATGGGATGATACAGCGCGATTCTCTAAAAGGCTTGTATGATATTGAATTTTTGGTAAACAACTTGGAGGCTCTTGAATTAAAACTCGCGTATCGATAGTTTGGTTTTAAATTTCTATTTTCTAGTAATAGCCACCAGGTTGCTTCTGAAATTTGCCTTGCTGAGGCACCTCCATGGATGATATTTATCTTGCCCCCCGGTGCGATGTCTAGTTGAGTCGAGATCATATCTAAGGGCACGCCCAGATTTTCACACAAATCCTTGACTTCGGGACTATCTATAACATTGAATCGACCACACACTGCTTGTAATCTCTCTCTTATAAAAATTCACAACAATAACAAAGAAGCACTGAACTATGATAACCGTGAAATATAGAAAAACTATCGCCGCCCTCGGCTTAATTATTTGTCCGTATCTAACTCACGCGCAAATCACAAATTTGGATGAAAGAATCGCTTGTGAGGATCTAGAGAATATTCGCAATCTTACCATCATCTCAGCAGAAATAAGGGAAAACGATCTATCGGTAGACCAATATTGCTATGTTCGGGGCATAATTTCTCCTGCGATTCATTTCCATGCACAACTTCCTTTGAGACAAAACTGGAACGGCCGATTTTTGCAGTGGGGCGATGGGGGTAAAGACGGAGATTTGGATTACGCTAACCATCGCGTTGCAGAAGGTTATGCGGTAACTAATAGTAATACGGGTCACGACAATGGGGTCGAACCGGGAGCTTCATTCGCTTTCAACAATAGACAAGCGGAGATTGATTTTGGTTATCGCGCTGTACATTTAACTGTCATGGCCGGCAAGTTACTTGTTAATCATTACTACAACAAGCCACCAAATTATTCCTACTTTGAGGGTTGCTCACAGGGGGGGCGCCAAGGTCTCATGGAAGCCCAGCGCTACCCCGATGATTTTGACGGCATTGTGGCGGGTGCGCCAGCATTCGCATACCAAGCGTTGAACGCTTCAGGCGTATGGAATCTTCAACGCATCTATAAAGAAAATTTCGCTGGAAACCTCGCCTCAGATTCTAATGGAGATGGCTCATACGATAGCTTGGAGCTTATTGAGACACTGCACGAAAGGGTACTCAGCCAATGCGACGCGTTAGATGGAATTTCTGACGGTGTAATTGATAACCCGATGGCCTGTAATTTTGACCCAGCTACAGATTTGGATGATCTCAAATGTCGATCCGATGGAAACTCAAGCGGGTGTTTCAATGAATCTCAGATAAGTACCATTACGGATTTCTATCATGGTCCCACCGATGACTTCGGAAGGAAGGTGTATCCCGGCAAAGCTTTTGGATCAGAGCCTCGATGGGTTAATTATTATATTCCGTATGAGGGTAACAGCATGAGTCCCTCTAAGCTGGTTGGGGTGGCAGGTGACCACATGAATTATTTGTTCTATGAAAGTGATCCCGGGAAGACCATTCCAAATATACGGGACTATGGATACGAAGCTAAAACGACAGGGCCATCACCAGAATTCCACTGGAAAGACTATGATATTAACGATTTTTATTCGGGAAAAGGAGATTTAATGAAGTCCATCACCGATGCTACAGATCCGGATTTAAGTAGTTTTTTGAGAGATCATGATGGGAGATTGATAATTTACCACGGGTGGGCAGACACCTTAATTGTTGGTGAGGACACAATCGATTATTTTGAGGAAATGGTAAATGCCACATTCGGTGGAGACCTGAATACAACTAGCGAGAAAGCGCGACTTTTTATGGCTCCTGGGATGGGCCACTGCGGAGGGGGCCCGGGTCCTAATACTTGGGATAAACTAGCTCCGATGGTTGACTGGGTCGAAAATGGAATTGCCCCAGACCATATGGTCGCAGAACATTTTACTGATGGGGTAGTCGACAACCAGCGGCCAATATGCACCTATCCAAAACAAGCAGAGTACGTTGGCTCAATTAGTGGAGCAAATGATCCTAAAAATTGGGTTGCCAAAAATTTTCAATGCCGATAATTGAAAAAGTTCATTCCAGTAACTGACTGAATTTTGTCATAGTTTTTGTATGATCATTGCAATCCCTCGTGTTTTCCTGTTAGTTTTGATGCCTCACCCTTTAACAATTAGAGCCAAGAGGTATTTATGAAACTCGGCCGAAATTTATTACCAACACTGGTAGTCGGTAGCCTTCTTTTATCAGCCAATATTCAGGCTCAAGAGGTTTACAGAGCGAGGCTTTCCCCTATGCCAACAACCCCTCAAACCGTTACCACGATTCTGGGGGAGGGCGAGGTAATCTTGACACTAAATGGGAACTCACTCACTGTTGAAGGAAATTTTTCTGGAATGAGCTCTGCTGCAACTGGCGCACACATCCATAACGGACCCCCTGCTCAACCTGGGCCTGTAATTCATACCCTTGAGGTTTCTCAATCTACCGAGGGCGAACTTAGCGGAACCTTATCATTATCGGACGAGCAAGTCGCAGCTCTTAGCAAAAATGAGTTCTACATTCAAATTCATTCCGAGAGTAATCCCCCTGGAGAGTTGCGCGGTTGGGTCTTTTTACTCAGTCACTTCTCAGGTTTATAAAACCGGATTATTCCTATGATTAATTCTCAAGAATTACCCTACATGAAACTATTTCTTTCCGGACTAATAGTCACTTGGCTGGTTGCTTGCGGCGACAATAGTGGTCGGAAACCCGAGCCTGGTTTGGGGACATCGACGGAAGTTGCACGAGTGACCTTTAATGATCAAGTGACATCCGGCGCTGACCTTTATGCGACTAACTGCGCAGCATGCCATGGCTCGAACCTCGAAGGCTCTACGTTAGGCCCACTATTAAGCGGGTATTCCTTCGTTCAAAGATGGGGCACACAAACACCCGCCCTCTTGCTAGGTAACATCCAAGCAAATATGCCACCAGGAGGTAATGAAAACATAAGCAATTCAGACTACTTGAATATCGTCGCGCATATTTTGCGCGTCAATGGAGTAGATGAGTTGGGTGAGGCAATCACATCAACCTCCGACTTTGAAATTGCAGACAATATTTCGCGTACAGTGGCCCAAAGAGATCGGTCAGAACCACCTGCACCGGAGGGTCTGACTGTGCACGGTAATACTGAGGACTTTGTTTCCTTCAAACCATTGACTCAGGAAATACTCCGCAATCCAAACCCTGAAGACTGGCCTATGCATAGACGTAATTTTTACGCACACAGTTACAGTCCGTTGACACAGATCAATACAGAAAACGTTAAGAATCTCAGGCTAGAGTGGGTTTGGAACATGCACGAAGGAGATTCTGAACCAGCACCTCTCGTTTACAACGGAATCGTCTATCTCATCAATCCCGGAAACGTCGTTCAGGCACTAGATGGAAAAACCGGCGAATTGATTTGGGAGCATTGGACTGGGCCTGCGAATCGGCAAGATATGCGCAATATAGCGATGTATGATGACAAGATCATTCAGTCCACAACTGATGCGCGCATTGTTGCTCTTGATGCTAGAACCGGCGAAAAGGTGTGGGAAACACAGATTGCTGATAATCGTCAGGGATTTTCGAACTCAAGCGGTCCCATTGTTGCTGATGGCATGGTTATTTCTGGTCTGGCAGGTTGCACACGCTACACCCGAGAAGACTGTTACATCAGCGCACATGACGCTGACGATGGGGAACTACTTTGGCGGTTTGTTACAGTAGCCAAGATGGGTGAACCTGGCGGAGATACTTGGGGTGGCCTGGACGATATGTTTAGATCTGGCGGAGATACTTGGATTACGGGGAGTTATGATCCTGATCTGCGACTGACCTATTGGGGGACCGCGCAACAAAAACCATGGGTGCCAGTGTCACGCCATATGACAATATTTGATTACGGCCTCTACACAAATTCTACGGTTGCAGTGGACGTTAATACCGGAGAGCTGGATTGGTATTTCCAGCACGTGCCGGCCGAAGCTCTGGACCTTGATGAGGTTTTTGAAAGAGTGCTCATCAACAGGGGCGATGAAAAGCTAGTTTTTTCACTGGGTAAACACGGGATTCTTTGGAAAAACGATCGGGTCAGTGGGAAGTTTCTTAAATTCACCGAGACTATGTTTCAAAACGTCTTTACTCATATCGATCCGGAAACTGGGGCTGTAACTTATCGGGAAGACATTCAAAATGCGCAACTAAATGAGTGGACTTCCGCTTGCCCATCCAGCGCTGGTGGAAAAGATTGGCACTCAATGACCTACCACCCTCCGTCTGGTCTAATCGTCGCACCCCTCAGCCAAACTTGTCTTGAAAATGCTGCACGAGAAGTCGCGCTAGTCCAAGGAGGAGGTGGAGTCGGTGCGAGTCGGAAATTTTTTGAAATGCCCGGCACTAACGGTAATTTGGGTAAGGTTGGTGCATACCACGTAGACACCTTAGAAGAAATTTGGAATCACCAACAAAGAGCTTCACTTCATACTGGAACAATTTCAACAGGTGGAGATCTGGTTTTTGTCGGCGATCTCGATCGGCGGTTCAAAGCACTAGACGTAAAATCAGGCGAAGTACTCTGGGAGACGCGGTTAGGAACATCAGTACAAGGTCACCCAGTATCTTTTGCTGTCGATGGTAAACAGTATGTGGCAGTTACTGCGGCTTTGGGCGGGACAAGTCCTCGAGTCGTTCCTGGAGTTATCGCTACGGAAATTACCTATCCAAGGTCGGGTAACGCCTTATATGTTTTTTCGTTGCCAGAGAATTAAAACTAATCGAAACGTCATACCCTGGGTTTAAAGATATGAATATACATAAATTACTTCCAAAGACACTATTTTTGTCCTTTCTGATTTCCTGCGGAACCGAAACAAGCGATAACGTTCAATCAACGGCAGCAACTAGCGAGTCACAAACTAATCTAGAATCATCTATGGTCACTTTCGCAGACCAGGCTGACACTGGCGCTGCAACTTACACTACCAATTGTGGTGCTTGCCATGGAGCTGACTTACAGGGATCCGCTCTTGGCCCGATGCTCAGCGGAGGAGGTTTTTTAGGCAGTTACGGTAGGCAATCCCCTTATGAGTTTTTTAATTTCCTCAAGTCTAACATGCCTCCCGGAGGTAACGCCGGAATAAGCGATGACGACTATTGGTCAATAGTTGCTCACGTCATGAGAACTAACGGCGTTGCAAACCTAAACCCTGCTCTCGATGAAAATGCTAGTTACGCTATGGCTACTAACATCCCCGGGGTGAATCCGACGCTGACACAACAGAGAATCGAACCAAATAGACCAACCGGTGTAGTAGCACCTGGACGAGTAGAAAACTACTCTCCTGTAACTGACGCTATGCTTACCAATCCTTCACCAAATGATTGGTTAATGCTAAGAGGGAACTACCAAGCATGGAGCTTTTCCGAGCTCGACCAAATTAACTCAGATAATGTTGGAAATCTCCGGCTCGAATGGATGTGGAATATGCATGAGGGAGACGGAGAACCATCTCCTCTCGTTTATAATGGGGTCATATATCTTATTAATACAAGCAATATAATTCAGGCTTTAGATGGAAAGACAGGCGAGCTTATTTGGGAGCATCACGCCGGACCATTTGATAGTGAAGATATGAGAAATATCGCTATCTATAACGACAAGATTATTCATGCAACCACTGATGCTAGACTGCTAGCTCTTGATGCTGTCACAGGTGAAAAAGTATGGGAGGTGGAAATTGCTGACGGGTCTAAGGGCTTCGGAAATTCCAGTGGACCAATAGTTGCTGACGGTAAAGTAATTCAAGGCCTGTTGGGCTGTTCTCGGTTTATCGAAGAGGACTGTTATATCAGTGCTCATGATGCGAACACCGGTGAACTCGCGTGGAGATTCAACACGATTGCAGAATCCGGAACTCCTGGGGGAGACACTTGGGGAGACATTGATGATCTATTTCGTGCCGGAGGTGAGACATGGATCACGGGATCCTATGATCCGGAGCTAAAATTAACATACTGGGGCACAGCCCAACAGAAACCATGGATGCCCGCAAGTCGGTCACTATCTATTTTCGATGCTGGCTTGTTTACCAATTCAACCGTAGCTATCGACGTCGATAACGGGGAACTAGATTGGCACTTCCAACATGTCCCGGCAGAGGCACTGGATTTAGACGAAGTCTTTGAACGGGTTTTAATAGATCGAGGAGATGATAAATTAGTGTTTTCAATCGGCAAACATGGAATATTGTGGAAACATGACCGAGTGTCCGGAAAGTTTGTCGACTTTAAGGAAACTATTTTCCAAAATGCTTTTACGAACATTGACAAGAAAACTGGAGAAGTAACATATCGTCAGGATATTCAGAACGCTCAAATAGATCAGTGGATATCAGTCTGCCCCTCAACTGCTGGTGGGAAAGATTGGCATTCAATGAGTTATCATGAGCCTTCCGCTTCTCTTATAATTCCGCTCAGCCAGTCTTGTTTGGAAATAGCAGCACGAGAAGTACCATTGGTGCATGGAGCAGGAGGAACCGCTGCCAATAGACGGTGGTTTGAAATGCCAGGATCAAACGGCAACATGGGTAAACTAGCAGCCTTCAATGTTGATACCATGGAAGAGATATGGTCGTATGAACAACGCGCAGCGCTCTTAACTGGAGTTTTATCGACAGCTGGAAACATTGCTTTTGTAGGTGACCTAGACCGTTACTTCAGAGCTCATAATGCTACTACCGGCGAGATTTTATGGGAGACTCGCTTAGGAACATCTGTTCAAGGTCATCCAGCTACTTTTAGCATTGATGGTAAACAATATATTGCTGTAACGAGCGCAATGGGTGCACGAGGGGTTAGCCCAAGAACAGTACCTCGAGTGGTTGCTCCAGACATAAGGCACCCCAGCTCAGGAAATGCCCTCTATGTCTTCAGCCTTGGGGAATAAGAGAGGTTTCGCGGTCCCATGCTGGAGCTGCGAAATCCTCTTGAGTCAGAAATATTAACCTTCCCCCTAACGGTTAAGATAGAAGTCTTCGTGACATGGAGCATTCTTATCGATTCGCAAGGAATACGCAGTGGAAGAAGAGAACGAAAAAAAAGATAACGATGAATCAACGAGCGAAATCGGAAAGATAGAGTGGTTAGATCTCACAGTTAACGAGGCATCCCGTATACGTGATTTCTACTGTTCGGTTGTTGGCTGGTCAAGCTCTGAACAGGACATGGGGAGTTACAGCGATTACAACATTAATCTACCGGGAACTACAAAGACCGTAGCAGGGGTATGTCATGCACGCGGCCCTAATGCAAATCTTCCAGCACAGTGGCTAATGTATGTCCGGGTTGCAGACGTTGCAAAAAGTATTGAAAAATGCGAAAAACTTGGAGGCGAAGTTATTGACGGACCGAAGCGAATGGGCAATCAGCGCTTTTGCGTAATTAAAGATCCATCCGGCGCCGTTTTAGGGCTTCTCTCTGATATCTAGCGCAGGTCTCCTAACCAAAACTAATCATGATGTTAAATTCGTCCCGACCAATCTACCATTTTTAGTGTTTCAAACTTCATTAAATCTTTGAGAATTATCTATGCCAATAATTAAATTTCTTTTTTTCTCTTTAGGTCTACTTTGCCCCACATTTGTATGGGCTCAAAACGAAAGGCCGAATTTTATTCTCATAATGGCTGACGATTTAGGCATTGGCGATTTGGGTGTTTACGGATCAAGGTTGATCAACACACCAAACCTTGATCGGATGGCCGCAGAAGGTATTGTCTTCGATTCATTTTACGCGAGTGCTAACGTATGCACTGCTTCCCGTGGCGGACTTCTCACAGGGCGATATCCTATTAGACTTGGTTTAGTAGACGATGTTGCTAGACCAACAAATGATATTCACCTCGCTGAAACAGAGATTACAATTGCGGAAGCCTTGAAAGGAGAGGGTTATAACACAGCAATATTTGGGAAGTGGCATCTTGGTTCTCGAGTAGAGTGGTACCCCCTAAACCATGGTTTTGATGAATTCTATGGAGCCCTTCATTCAAATGACATGGCACCTTTTCAACTTTATAGAGATGATCAAATCATTGAAGATCCGGTAGATCAAACTACACTCACTCAGAGATACACCTCAGAGGCATTGAGATTCATCGAACAAAACAAGGACAACCCGTTCTTTTTATACATACCCCATAGTTTTCCTCATGTTCCACTTTTTGTTACCGAAGAGTTCGAGGGTCAATCGAGTGCCGGTCTTTATGGTGATGTAGTAGAAACCATAGATTGGAGCATGGGTCAGATCTTAGAGAAGTTAAATGAACTAGGCATTGGTGAGAACACAATGGTTATTTTTACGTCTGATAACGGGCCCTGGTTTGAGGGTAGCTCTGGTCAGTTCAGGAACCGAAAGGGGACTAGTTGGGAAGGAGGGTTGAGGGTTCCATTCATTGCTCGTTGGCCATCTACAATACCCAGAAACCAGCGTAACTCTCACGCTGCTATGAACATCGATGTTCTGCCCACGATTCTCGATTTTGCTGGCGTATCTCTATCATCTGAGACGCCGCCAGATGGCAGGAGCCTGCGTGGAGTGCTGACCAACGGTGAAGGATCTCCTCATGACTATCTGTATTTATTTAACAATGATCGCATTGCTGCTGTGCGAAGTGGAAAATGGAAGCTTGTGGTAGAGACTTTCTATCGCACTGGTGTCCCGAGTTTTGATAATCCGAACTCCTATTATGCCCCAAATGGATTACTTTTCGACCTCGAAAAAGACCCGTCTGAAACTTATAGTTTCACTCGAGAGTATCCCGGAGTCGCAGAGGAATTGCACTCCCAGCTGATAAAGGGGCAAAAAGCGTTGGACTCAAAAGTACTGCCCAATATGTTCAATAGATTATAGACTAACGCTCTATGTATCGAGATTAAAAAAGGAAACTCGGCATGAAAACGATAAAGGGCCCGGCGATTTTTCTTGCGCAATTTGCCGACGATCAATCTCCTTTCAGTTCACTCGAAGAAATCGCCAGTTGGGCCTCCGAATTAGGGTTCAAGGGTGTGCAAATTCCGAGCTGGGATAACCGGCTCTTTGACTTAGAGACGGCTGCTAATAGTAAAAGTTACTGTGACGATATCCAGGAAACTCTTAACAACCATGGCATTGAACTTACGGAACTTTCGACTCACTTGCAGGGACAGCTAGTCGCTGTGCATCCGGCATACGACTCCATGTTTGATGGCTTTGCCGCGCCCGAGGTTAGAAGCAATCCCGCGGCTAGACAGGCGTGGGCCGTTGAGCAGCTCAAACTAGCAGCAAAAGCGTCGTCAAATCTTAACTTGACCACTCATGCGAGTTTTCCAGGCGCGCTTGCCTGGCCGTACCTTTACCCCTGGCCCCAAAGACCAAACGGTCTTGTTGAGCTAGCCTTTGATGAGCTGGCAAAACGTTGGCATCCAATTCTAGACTCTTTTGAAGAGGCGGGTGTCGACATTGGGTTTGAAATACACCCGGGAGAAGATCTTCATGATGGTATCACGTTTGAAATGTTCCTTGAGCGAGTAAAAAACCACCCCAGGTGTAACATATTATTTGACCCTAGCCATCTAGTCCTTCAACAACTTGACTATCTGGCTTTTCTTGATGAGTACAAGGAGCGTATCAAATTAGTCCATATCAAAGACGCTGAGTTTAATCCCACCGCCAAACAGGGAGTATATGGTGGTTACCAGTCATGGATAGATAGAGCTGGTAGATTCAGATCCTTGGGCGACGGGCAGGTAGATTTCAAGAGTATTTTTTCAAAACTCGCAGCAAATGACTTTGAGGGGTGGGCGGTACTCGAGTGGGAGTGCTGCTTGAAACATCAAGAAGATGGCGCTCGTGAGGGAGCTCGGTTTATAGAGAATCATATAATTCGAGTAACAGACAAAGCATTTGATGACTTTGCTGACGCGGGTGTCGATGGAGACGCAAATAAGAAAATACTAGGGATCAAATAATTCGAGCTACTGATCTCTTACTACGAAAATCTTTAGTTGGGTAAGTTCAGTTTAATTTGTAGTGTCCTGAACATCGAAAACAAAATGAGTTAATTGAAAATGAGCAAGATTAAACTTGGAATGGTTGGCGGTGGAAAGGGATCCTTTATTGGTGAAGTTCATCGAATGGCGGCAAGGCTTGATGATCGTTATGAACTTTTGGCCGGAGCTCTTAGCAGTGATGTAAATACTGCTAAAGAGTCAGCTCTTAGTCTTAATTTAGATAAGAAGCGAAGCTACTCTTCGTTTGACACTATGGCGGAAGTTGAAGCCGCTTTGGAAGATGGTATCGAAGCTGTCGCAATCGTCACACCAAACCATCTACACGCACAAGTAGCTGAAGCGTTTTTGAATAATGGTATTCATGTAATCTGTGATAAACCTCTTACATCAAGTCTTGCTGACGCAGAGGGGTTAGCATCCATTGTCAAAGACACCGGATTAGTTTTTGCCGTTACATATAACTATAGCGGCTATCCAATGGTCCGACAGGCGCGTGAGATGATTCAAAATGGCGATCTTGGTGAACTGAGGGTGATACAAATAGAATATGCCCAAGGTTGGCTGGCCACTGATATCGAGAAAACTGGTCATAAACAAGCGCTTTGGAGAACCAACCCGGCGAAAGCCGGAATTGGCGGTGCCATTGGTGATATCGGCACCCACGCCTTCCATTTATCCGAATTCGTTACGGGACTGCAGGTGAAAGATTTACTCGCCGATTTAGATTCAATGGTCTCAGGTCGTGAGCTCGACGATAACGCTAATATCTTAATGAAATATACAAACGGCATGAAAGGTATGCTCTGGGTTAGCCAGATAGCAACCGGTAAAGAAAACGGTTTAAAGATTCGAGTTTTTGGGACCAAGGCAGGTATTGAGTGGTCACAAGAAAATCCCAATTTCCTGGAGTTTTCGCCATTAGGTGAATCCCTTCGCACATTATCCAGAGGGGGGCCTTCTATTGGCTCATTAGCTGGGGATGCGACTCGAATTCCTAGCGGGCATCCTGAGGGTTTTATAGAGGGTTTCGCGAACATCTACAGTGATACAGCTGATCTAATATTGGCTCACAGATCAAACTCTAAAACCAACTCTTTAGTTCCGACGATTAATGATGGAATTAGAGGGATGCAGTTTATTGAAACAGCGGTCAAATCAAGCACTTCGGGAGGTGTTTGGTTATCTCTTGGTTCTTGATTTTCATGTCGGTTTTAACTACTGTCACAAGCCCGCTTGATTCGATAAACTTATCTCACTAAGTTACCAGGAGAAAAAAATGAGCAATCCAAGACAATCTCGGAGAGAGTTTTTGCGTCGCGCCAGTGCCCTAGGTGTCAGTGCCATCATTCCGCTGAAAACTACACTCGCTCAAAGTCGTAAAGTAGATCGTGTTGGACTTCAGCTTTATACACTCAGGCAGGAAATGGCGGCTGATTTTGAGGGTACTTTACAGAAAGTAGCCGAGCTAGGTTATAAGGAGATGCAATTTGCCGGTTATTACGGGCGGTCACCTCAACAAGTAAGTGATTTGTTAGGACGGCTAGGACTGTCATCACCGGCGGCACACGTGGGCCTTAATCTAATTCGAGAAGACTTAGGGAAGCAGATAGATATTGCCCTTGAAATTGGGCAGAGCTATATCGTGGTCCCATCTGTTCCCCAAAATGAACGAACGTTGTCTGACTTTGAAGGTCACGCAAAGGCGTTGAATGAGGCAGGGGAAAAGTGTAAAGAAGCTGGTCTCAATATAGCCTACCATAACCACAGCTTTGAATTTGAGTCACAAAGAGGTAGAACAGGATATGACCAACTTTTAGACCTTACGGACCCAGAACTAGTGTCGTTTGAACTGGACTTATACTGGGCTGTGAACGCAAGCATTAACCCAATTACCCTGTTTAGAGATAATCCAGGCCGTTTTCCAATGGTGCATGTCAAAGACCGAAATAGCGCGGGTGAAATGACTGATGTTGGGAGAGGCGAAATTGATTTCGCCGAAATTTTTTCGCATTCTGAAACTGCAGGTATTAAACAC
>CACJAW010000026.1 GCA_902591495.1 uncultured Pseudohongiella sp. | reverse complement strand
ACAGCGAAAAGAAAGTTAGCCTGAATTTAGAATCAAAAAAACCCCGGACATCAACATGTTCGGGGTTTTTGTTTTTAAAGCACTCCAAGTTACAAACTGTTAGTGATAATACTTTTTTATCTAGAACTTTTTGCTATTAAGCCGTATTAAAATTCACAATTTCACATTAAGTGAGATAATTCAGTTTGGCTTATGATGTGCTCTTGATAGAAAATGCATATTTATATAAGGATCTTTATAAAGAATGATTTTTTTGACTCAGTTGGTTTTACCTCGCCTCCCTTATCATTGGGTGCAGAGGAGGTACGTCATCAACTTTTATTTGACCTATAGTTTCAAACCCGTATCGTTTGTATAAAGACATGTTCCTTGGATTTGAAGATTCTAAGTATGCAGGTAAACCATCCGAATCAACCTTCTCTAGAGCATGTTTCATTAATAGTGAACCTATTCCATTGTTCTGGTAATGAGGGTCAACCGCAATTATAGGTAGGTACCAGCAGGGAGCTTCTGGATGATACTTTTCAAGTTCCTCTAATACTTTGAACAGCGATTCCTGTTTCTCTATGAGTACGTTCTGTTCTATTTCTTCGACAAACGCTTCTTCGTCGGCTTCGATATTAGGTGGCAACCAAAGCGCGGTACCTTTGAAGCCTTCGACCACATAGGCCGTATTAGTATCAATTGCTTTCCCCCCATAGGCGTCAAAAGCGCCGATAAAGTTCATGTAGTTACCTGCCTCCGGACAAATCCAACGAACGAAGGGGTCTGCCGAAAACCCCATCAAAACAGTGCTTAAAACTTTTTGTCTTTGAATAGTGTTTGCTGAAAAAATTTTTGGGATCGTCACCTGTTTCTCCATATTGTCTTAAATTAGACGCTTCGCTGCGATGATTTATGTTGTGCTAGATAGCATTTAAATGCTTATATTATTATTGAAGGCCTCTTGTACAGCAACTATTTGATTGTCTCGACGAAAGGGAAAATGCCTATGAACTACTTAAAGATTTCATTGATTGGCTTTGGGGTAATTTTTTGCTCTGTTTACGGCTTATTTCAGATCAATTTATTCGGTGGATGGGCATGGTCTCCATCCCAGCCTGAATATCAGCTAATGATTGTTGGAATTTATTTTGTGATGGGTCTTATGATGATTTTTCAGGCCTCAAGAAATCCCTTGGAACATGTTTTGTTCATACGTTTTGTAATTTACAGTAGTCTTGTTCATGGCATAATCATGTTTGGTCAAGCCTTGATTGATACCACAGAGAGAGGTCACTTCTTAGGAGATATTCCTGCCTTGATAATTGCTGCTGTTGTGTTGGAGATCCTTCTACGAAAGGAACTCGCCAAATAGATTATATTTTAGGACACGGATGTCACGCTTTTACTCAGACCCTTGAGCTTTTATTACGCTGAGCCTGCATGCATTGTTCTCGAAAAAATCCCTTTGATTAGCGCTACGAGATGCCATTACTAGATCGCCCCAAGTATCAGCAAAAATATCACCGCTGGTGCCTAGTGGGTTTGCAGTGGGTTTGTCATATAAAACTCCACAGTCCTCGTAATCATAAGGGCTGATGCAACCAGAAAGGAGCATCACCATAGATGTAACCAGCAGATAAGTTTTCATGAAATTCCTTTGATGTAGACTAAATCTTATATGATTTATTTTCCTACATCCATCGCATCTGGAATTAATATGCCTGCCAATTCTACTGTTTGGGTAATAGCCGAATTTCCTATGAATTTATGTATGTCCTCCCGCAACCAGTTCACGGAGCAAATGAACAGACAAAAGTCTACTCTGGGTGTACAATTAAGTTATATGAGATTCATCCCGCCTTTTATTAATGCCTAAAAATAAAGATCCATTCGCGGAGCGCGAGTCGAAAAAATATTTGAAACCTATTCCTTCTCGAGAGTTTATCCTTTCCTATCTTGGCAATGTTGATTCACCGATTACCTTAGATTTGCTTGCAGTAGAACTCAAAATAAAAGGTGCGGAAGAGACTGAAGCACTTAGGCGGCGCTTGATCGCTATGAGTCGCGACGGTCAAATTATAGGCAATCAAAAAGGAGGCTATTGCTTGCCAGACCCCTGGGAGCTCCAGAAAGGGGTCGTGCAGAGTACTAAAGATGGTGTCGGGTACTTTATTCCCGAGAATGGTGGAGATGACCTCTGGCTTAGTCTTCGCGAAATGAAAAGCTTATTTGATGGAGATAAAGTGCTAGTTCGGCTCAATGGCGTTAGTACAAAAGGCCGAAAACAGGCTGCTGTCGTAGAAATTATACAACGTCGTTACTCGGAGATTGTGGGCCGTTTTTATAAAGACAAAAGCTTTGGCTCAGTCATTGCAGAAAATAAGCGTATAAGCCATGAATTATTAATACCAGAAGAAAGTTATGGAAAAGCTCGAGACGGAGATTTTGTCGTTGCTGAAATAGTCCAGTATCCGGATAGACGGCGTAAAGCTATTGGTCGAATCAAAGAGGTTCTTGGTGATAGATCGGTTCCAGGATTGGAAGTTGATATAGCGATCCGGACTTTTGACTTGCCGCATGTTTGGCCCAAGGCTGCAATAGAGGAAGCTGACGAATTTCCAAAAGAGGTAACAAAAGAAGAGTCTGAATCAAGGCTTGATCTCCGAGATATCCCTTTCGTTACAATTGATGGTGAAGATGCCAAAGATTTCGATGACGCTGTTTTCACACGGCAACACGGGGAAGGTAATTGGACTTTATATGTAGCGATAGCTGATGTATCTCATTATGTTGAGATTGGCAGCCTAATCAATCAAGAGGCTATGAGTAGAGGGACCTCTGTTTACTTCCCCGGATATGTAGTTCCCATGCTTCCAGAGCGCTTGTCAAATGGTCTTTGTTCTCTTAAAGAGAATGTTGATCGACTATCACTAGTGTGTGAAATGGAAATTTCGAAACTTGGTGAAATAATCTCTTATTGTTTTTATGAAGCAGTCATCCACTCCCATGCGAGAATGACCTACACTGACGTTGCAGATATTCTCGCAAAACCTAAGGATGTTAATCAGGAAAATGTTAACAAAAGATTGCGCCAAAAGTATGCTAAATTAGTCAGCCATATCGAATGCCTTCATGCGCTTTTTCAAGTTCGTAAATCAAAGAGAGCCAGAGAAGGAGCCATGGATTTTGAGTCCACCGAGACGAGAGTTGTATTCGGTGAGGATAAAAAATTAAAAGAAATCTTACCGGTTTTGAGAAACGACGCGCACAGAATAATTGAGGAGTGCATGTTGTGCGCAAACGTATCAGCAGCGTTGCTGTTAGAGAAACTTAAAATTCCTACTCTTTACAGAATCCATGAAGGGCCTAATCCTGAAAAGCTCGACAGCGTGAAGAAATATTTGGGAAGTCTTGGCTTGGGTCTCGGTGGAGGTGAAAAACCGAACACAAGGGACTACTCAAAATTGTTGTCTAAAATAAGGGTGCGGGAGGACAGCCGATTGCTGCATACGATGCTTATTAGATCTATGATGCAAGCCGTGTATCAGCTAAAAAACGTGGGACATTTCGGTTTGGGATTTCCAGCATATACTCATTTTACCTCACCAATCAGACGGTACCCCGACTTATTAGTGCATCGTGCTATCAAGTATTTAATCCATAATAAAACAAGCGACCATCTTAAATTTAAGAACAAGACAAAAGTTAGCAGAGAGAAAATTTATCCTTACACCGAGGCGCAGATCAACGAATTTGGGATTGCATGCTCTAATTTTGAGAGAAGAGCAGATGCTGCGAGTTACAGTGTGCTTGATTGGTTGAAGTGCGAATACATGGAAGATAAAGTGGGCGACGTTTTTCAAGGGATTATTACCTCTGTAACCAGCTTTGGCCTCTTTGTCGAGCTAGAGGATATTTTTATTGAGGGACTGGTTCATGTAACCGATCTTAATAATGATTATTATCACTATGACCCAAATAGATTTAGTTTAAAGGGTGAGAAAACAAAGCAAATTTATTGTCTAGGGGATAAGATTGAGGTAAGAGTTGTTAGAGTCGATGTCCGTGAAAGGAAAATAGATCTCCAATTAAGTCACTTAAAATTCGTAAATAAGGACACAAAAGGAGTGAAGAAAAAAAAGAAGGAGTCATCGAGTAAGCTAAAATCTACATCAAAAGATAAAAGAAACAAGAAAAGGAAATTAAGCATAGACGGTAAAAGAAAAACTAAAATGATTGGTAAGAAACGTAGGGCAAAAAAATAGCGGTGCAAGGTCTTGTGTTTTTCTAATAGACTGTTAAGAACTAATTTTTTAAACAATCTGTGTAATTTGTGCCATGAGTTTTGAAATTACCATAGGAATCAACGCCGTTTCTGTTTTGTTAGAAAAAAACCCTGAAGATATTGAGCGTTTGCTGATTATTAGTGGAAGGAGAAATAGGCGCCAAACTGAATTGGTAAATCTTGCGAGACTTAAAAATGTTCGTGTACTTGAGGTTTCAAAAGAGGAGTTCGAGGGTCAAGTGCAAGGCACACACCAAGGTGTTGCTGCTTTTGTAAGTAAGAATTCGGCGGCCCCTCGAGATATCGTTTCCGCGGCTGAGCTCATAGAAAGTGTTGGTAAAAGAAAGTCCGAACTTTTGCTAGTTTTGGATTCAGTTACGGACCCGCATAATTTAGGTGCCTGTCTGAGGACAGCCGACGCTGCGGGGGTAAGATTTGTAATTATTCCAAAAAATAACTCTGCCTCACTAAATTCAACTGCTCGAAAAATTGCCAGTGGGGCTGCGGAGACAGTCAATCTTCTTGCTGTAACGAACTTAGCTCGTTTTTTGACAGATTTAAAGCAGGTAGGGTTTTGGATAATTGGCACTGATGAAAGAGCAACGAAGACTATCTATCAACAGGATTTCAGGGGTTTAGTAGTATTGGTTATGGGCTCGGAGGGCAGTGGATTACGGAGATTGACCAGAGAGAAATGTGATTTTTTGGCTTCAATCCCCATGGCTGGTGATCTTAGTAGTCTTAATGTATCAGTCGCAGCTGGAGTTACTTTATTCGAGGCCGTTCGGCAAAGATCGTTAGATGGAGGGTGATGTTTTTTGTTGCATCGTTAGCCTAAAGCCCTTAAAATCCCGCCTCCAACTCGCAAGTTGGACGTTGACTTACACACTTAACTCCTTGTCTTACCACGCGCGCTTGTGTTTGATGGAAGACTAAAACCAAGAGGAGTCTCTATGAGACACTATGAAGTAGTATTCTTAGTTCATCCTGATCAGTCTGAGCAGGTTCCTAGTATGATAGAACGTTATTCTCAGCTTGTTACTGAGAGCAACGGTAAGGTCCATCGACTGGAGGACTGGGGTAGACGACAGCTCGCATATCCAATTAACAAAATTCATAAGGCTCACTACGTTCTTATGAATATTGAATGTGGTGGAGATGTGTTAGATGAACTCACGACATTGTTTCGATTTAACGATGCCGTGATTAGAAACTTAATAATTAAATGTAAGGACGCTGTAACCGAAGAATCCTTTATTTTGAAAGGCGAACGCGAGAGTAAAGAACGGAGAGCTCGAGCGGAGCAAAAAAGGCAACTGGAGGAGTCTGCTGCGGAAACGGCAGCTATAGCTGACGTAGACAATGAAGAAAGCACTATAAAAGAATTGTCGGCCGATTCTGATGCAAATGATGTTGAGGCGGAAGAAAATGCCGACGCCTCGGATAAAACCGAAGTAAAAGAGCCAGAAATTCCGGAAGAGGATTAGGCAGAGGTTTAATTTAAAAAAAGGTATAAGATATGGCTCGTTATTTCCGACGAAGAAAGTTTTGCAAATTTACAGCAGAAGGCACTAAGGAGATCGACTACAAAGATCTAGAGACCTTAAAGGCTTATGTCTCTGAAACAGGTAAAATTGTGCCCAGCCGTATTACTGGAACCAAAGCTCGTTATCAACGTCAACTCGCAACAGCGGTTAAGCGCGCACGTTACTTAGCTCTAATTCCGTATACGGATAGTCATCAGGTTTAAATGAAAGGCATTTAAAATGCGTTGGCTTGCTCAATTCATTATGAAGGATAAGAAGCAAGCCGTTTTTGCAACTATGCTTTTAGGTGTTTTACCACTGATAAATTTGTTGAATCCACCAATGGTGGGGTTGTGGATATTAAGGAAAGGAACTCGTGACGCGGCTACGGTCATAGCATGGGCAGTATTACCCCTTTTGGGATGGGCTTACGCTGGGGACATCGCTCCATTGATAATGCTGGTCGGAATTTGTGGTTTAGCTTCGATATTGAGGACTACGAGTTCTTGGGAGTTTACTCTTTGTGCAGCAATATTGGTGGGTTTAGTTGTAGAGATATATTTTCGATTGAATCCAGTCATGCTAGATGCGCTTTTTCAACAAGTGCAAATTTTGATGCAGAATAACACCGAGGTTCTAGGAAGAGAGGAAATTAGGGGTGTAGTGATAAGTCTTTTTGGATCCGTATACATGTTTCTTGCTATCACACTCACAATGCTAGCGCGTTGGATGCAAGCGAGTTTATTCAACCCTAGTGGTTTTCAAAAAGAATTTCACCGATTGCGTATAGGTCATAAGGTAACTTTAATTTTAATTAGCTTTATGGTCCTGACAAGTTTTGGAATTATAATTCCTGAATCGTGGCTTGTTTATTTTACCTTGCCGCTAGTTTTTTCTGGAATTGCATTGGTACATGCCGTTTGCGCGCAGCGGCAATACCCCATTTTGGTACTAGTGGCATTTTACGTACTGTTTTTGCTACCAGTTACTTTGCAGTTAGTAGTGCTCCTGGCAGTTATAGACAGTTGGTATGATTTCAGGGGACGCGTCAAAAAAGTATGATTAGATTTTAAAGGTTTTTAGCGGTTATTATAAACGGTTGTAGATAAATTGAGGCTGGGAGAGGTGGAATAATGAACGTAATCCTACTTGAGAAAATTGGAAAATTAGGGGAAATTGGTGAGACAGCCAATGTTAAGTCTGGGTACGCAAGAAATTTTCTCTTTCCAAAAGGTAAGGCTATTCCTGCCACCAAAGATAATTTGGAGCATTTTGAACAGCGAAAGGCTGAACTTCTTGCAGCTCATAATGAGAAGGTGGCAGAGGCTCAAAAGCGGGCGGAAAAAGTCAAAGGGCTTTCCTTGACTATTGAGGTGAACGCGAGTGATGAAGGTAAGCTGTTTGGTTCAGTTGGAACTCGAGAAATCGCTGAAGCTATTAATGCTGAATCCGGAGCCGACATAGCAAAATCTGAAGTACAAATGCCCCATGGACTCATAAGAGACCTTGGAGACTATGAAATTATACTAGACTTGGGATTTGACGTAGATGCACCTATCTCTGTTTCAGTAATAAGTCTTCAGTCAGGAGTTCAGATCACAGATGATGGCAGTGTTATCGAGGAGATAGAGGGATCAGAAGAAACCTCCGAAATAAGCGGCTCTGGCGAGAGCACGGAACAAGATGAATCCTCATAAAGTGGCTCGTAGAAGGCAAATTTGTGTTTCAGAGGCACACTGACTTTCCTATTCCAGTGCCATTCTGTAAACTGGTCGGCATCTCTACTTGCCTTTATTTTCTTACATGGTTGATTTTTCCGAGACAAAACCCCGAGAGGTTGATAAAAATACTAAAAATCTGACATCTCTTAAGGTGCCACCTCACTCTGTGGAAGCAGAACAAGCGGTCCTAGGTGGTCTAATGTTGGAGAACAGCGAATGGGATAATGTGGTCGATATTTTGCTACCGGAAGATTTTTATCGGCCTGAACACCAACTGATTTTTCAAGTAATGATTAAGCAGAGCGAAGCCAGTCGGCCCATCGATGTGGTAACGCTCGTGGAGTCGCTTGATAGCCTGAACGAGTTAGAAACTGCTGGGGGACTGGACTATTTAAGTGATCTTGCCAGTAGCTCTCGTGGTACAGCTAATATAAAAGCATATTCAGAGATCATCAGAGAGAGAGCAATCTTTCGAAGATTGATTTCTGTCGCCAATAGAATTGCAGATAATGGCTACAACCCAAGTGGCAAAATGGCGAGCGAAGTTTTAGATGAGGCAGAAAGAGAAGTTTTTAACATCTCTGACGAAAGACCTCAAGATAGTGGCCCGGTGCCAATAAACCCACTTTTAGAAAAGGCACTTGATCGAATTGATGAGCTGGCTGGATCTGATGGTAATTTAACAGGTGTAGGTAGTGGGTATAAGGATCTAGATGCTTTGACTTCGGGTTGGCAGAAATCAGATTTGGTCATTGTAGCTGGGCGTCCTTCCATGGGTAAAACTGCATTCGCGATGAATCTGGTGGAGCATGCAGTGCTTAACTATGATAAGCCAGTGCTAGTTTTTAGTTTAGAGATGCCGTCAGAGTCTTTAATTTTTAGATTGCTTTCATCAATTGGTCGCATCGATCAGACTAAACTCAGGACTGGTAAACTATCTGAGGACGACTGGCCAAGTTTCAATAAAGCGGCTAAAGCATTAAAGGATAGGCCTTTATTTATTGATGATAGTCCTAGCGTCAGCCCAACTGAAATGCGAGCAAGAGCGCGCAGAATCGCACGAGAACACGATGGACAACTTGGAATGGTTGTTGTTGACTATTTACAGTTGATGCAAATTAAAGGTACGAATGAGAACCGAGTTACTGAGATATCGGCGATCTCACGTTCTCTGAAACAGCTAGCTAGAGAGTTTGATTGCCCAGTGATAGCTCTCTCTCAGTTAAATAGAGGCCTGGAGCAGAGACCCAACAAACGACCAGTTATGGCTGACTTAAGAGAATCGGGGGCGATAGAACAGGATGCTGATCTGATAACTTTTATATATAGAGATGAAGTCTACAATGAGGATACACCGGATAAAGGTGTCGCTGAGGTTATCATCGGCAAGCATCGAAATGGTCCCATTGGGACTGTAAGGCTTAGCTTTCTCGGTCAGTTTACTAGGTTCGAAAGCCATGCCCCGCCCCGGTATGACGACAGCTTCACTCACGGTTAAACGTATTAAGGTTTAATGATAGATGGTTGAAATGTCAAAACGAGTGTGGGCAACAGTTGATTTAAGCGCGTTTAGAAAAAATCTCGCTATAGCTAGTAAGCTGTGCCCCAATTCCAAGATTTTCCCAGTGGTCAAGTCTAATGCTTATGGCCACGGCATGGGAAAGATAGCAACAGCAGTATCAGGCTCATCTCAAAAAGTGGCTGGACTGGCAGTTGCAACTATTCAAGAGGCTATAGAGCTTCACAAACTTGAACTTGGGCACCCAATTTTACTGATGAACGGGTTTGTGACCAAGGATGAACTCTGTTTGTCTATAGAGCTAAATCTAGAAGTTGTCCTGCATGCATATTATCAAGTTGACCTTGTAATGGAGCTGATTCGTGAAAAACCGTTAAATAAGAAAACCCGGTTTTGGGTCAAGATGAATACTGGGATGAATCGTTTAGGTATGTTTGCAGATGAATGTCAGAGAGCTATTGCGTTTCTTAAGTCCGTACCAAATACAGAAATAGTATTTATGACACACCTTGCTTATGCTGATGATATGGAAAATCCGGGATCGAAATCATTCACGGATAAGCAACTAAAAAGGTTTAGACAGGTTGAAAATGTACTTAAGTTAGACTTTGATGGAAAATTGCAGACTAGTATTTCAGCTTCAGCAGGAATTCTTACCCTTAAGGAGGCGCACCGAGATTACGTGAGGCCTGGGGTTATGTTGTATGGGAGTTCCCCTCTGGCAAAAGAAAATGGTGAGGATCTTGGGCTTCATCCGGTTATGACTCTTTCCTCACGGTTGATCGCAATCAAGGGAGTCCAGGCAGGAGAAGGTGTCGGTTATAATGCGACTTATGTATGTCAAAAAGAGACCAAGATAGGCACTGTTTCGATAGGCTACGGTGATGGATATCCGCGTTCGGCTAGGAATGGAACCCCTGTTCTTATAAAGACATCAAAAAAGATTTTTCGAACACAAATTATAGGTCGAGTTTCTATGGATATGATTACCGTTGATCTTTCAGGGATAGATGATGTTCAAATAAACGACGAGGTAGTCTTATGGGGCCATGGTCTAGTCGCAGATGAGGTGGCTGCTTATTCAGAGACCATCGCTTACGAGTTATTTTGCAAAGTTACAAGACGAGTCCCTTTCATCTATGTGTGACAGTGGTATTTTTATAGAGGCGCTAACTCGGCCATCATTTACCCATGGTTAAGTCCAAGACAGTTTATGTTTGTAAAGATTGCGGTGCTGAGCATGCTCAATGGCAAGGCCAATGCGCTGCCTGCAGTGCCTGGAATTCTCTAACAAAAGTTCAGCTGGGAGTCTCCTCCTCTCCAGCCGCCAATGCGAACTTTAGGAGAGAGGGTTACGCCGGAGAAACATCAGATGTTAAAAATCTTTCGGACGTAGACTTGCATGCTTTGCCAAGGTACTCAAGTTCAATCAATGAGCTTGATAGGGTCCTCGGCGGCGGCTTGGTTCCGGGTACCGTTCTTTTAGTTGGTGGAAATCCTGGCGCTGGAAAGAGCACAGTCTTATTGCAAATCATGTGTAACTTATCTTCAAATGGAAAGAATGCCTTATATGTGACAGGTGAAGAATCTCTCCAGCAAGTTGGCATGAGAGCTAAGCGATTAGACTTGCCACAGGAAAATTTAAAAATTTTTTCAGAGACAAATGTTGAAAAAATTTGTGAAGCGGCTCAAGAGCATAAGCCAGAAATTTTTGTCGTTGATTCGATCCAAGTTATGCATAGTACAGACGTCCCATCTGCACCCGGGAGTGTTTCCCAGGTCCGAGAAAGCGCTGCTTTCCTTATCCAATATGCGAAACAAACAAACACCGTTTTAATCTTAGTTGGTCACGTTACAAAGGAAGGTAATTTAGCTGGCCCTAAAGTGCTTGAACACATGATTGACTGCTTTGTCATGCTTGAGGGTGGTAACGATACAAAGTATCGAATTTTGAGAGGGCAAAAAAACCGCTTTGGCGCCGCCAATGAAATTGGTGTTTTTGCAATGACTAAAAAGGGATTGTTAGAAGTAAAAAATCCATCTGCAATATTTCTCGCCAGAGAGGAGCAAGAAAATCCAGGTTCGGTGGTAATGGTGATTTGGGAAGGGACTCGCCCTCTTTTGGTTGAAATTCAAGCGTTAGTTGATTCGAGTCCGTTAGGAAACCCACGAAGGGTAACTGTGGGTTTAGAGCAAAATCGGCTTGCGATGCTATTGGCGGTGCTTCACAGGCATGGAGGCCTATATATGGCCGACCAAGATGTGTTCGTGAACGTTGTAGGTGGGGTAAAAGTATCAGAGACAAGTGCAGATTTAGCGGTTTTGTTAGCTATCGTTTCTAGTTTCAAGGACTTTGCTTTACCTCAAGATCTGGTCGTTTTTGGTGAAATAGGTCTAGCGGGAGAAATAAGGCCAGTTCCAGGAGGGCAAGAACGCTTATTCGAGGCTGCAAAGCATGGATTTAAAAGAGCAATCGTTCCCAAAGCAAATCTCCCAAAAAGAAAAATTGATGGAATTGAGGTAATTGGAGTTAGTAAGTTAACCCAGGCCTTGGACGCAATTTAACTGTTCTTTTTAACTGATTTTCTGGAATAAACACTCAAGACAAGAATGAAAATTAGGCTGGTGCTCGATCAAAATCTTTAGTTATTGTTTTAAGACAGCAATAGTAGTGAAATGCGCACCAAACATTAATAAGTATTGTTATAGATAACGCATATCTCAACCCATTATTTCCAAATTCAGGAGTTAAAAAATCACTGACGAACCCCGTAAGCATCGGTCCAAAGCCAAGCCCTATTAGGTTTAGCATAAAAAGTAAAATTGCTGATGCCATGGCGCGCATGCGTATACCAACAAGAAAATGATTAGCGGCTAAACAAGGCGCCAGGTACCATCCTCCAAAAAATGTAGGAATAAAGTAAGAATACACAGTGATATAACCATCTGGCATCAGTAGGAAAGTATTCAAAGCGAAAGGTATAGCAATTATTGTAGATACGAATGGAATCCAAATATACCAATTCCTATTTTTAGTCTTTCTAACCATATAGTCCGCGGACCAACCCCCGAAAAGGGTTCCTGCTAAACCGGCGATTCCGGCTACTAGTCCATAGTACCAGCCAATATCTAAAATAGGCATGTCATGAACCCGACCTAAAAATAGGGGCATGAAATTCCCTATTCCATAAGTGACAAAGGCATGAAGCGCGCATGCTAATGAAAGATGCCTGAAAGACTTACGCTCTAATAGAAATTTGAGCACATAAACAAACTTGGGCGGTTCCACATCTGGTCTTGATTCTGCCATTCCTCTGGGAGGTTCTTTTATAATAAGGCGCACAAGTAAGGCTAGGAAGATGCCTGGTAGTCCAACAACTACAAAAGCGGTACGCCAGTTAAAATACTCTACGAGGTAAGCGCCCCCGACGGTACCTACCAGTATCCCACCGTAAACCCCAAGAGAGTATATCGAAAGGGCTGTTGCACGCTGCTCAGCGGGGAAAATGTCTGAAACAATCGAGTGAGATGGTGGAGATCCTCCCGCTTCTCCAATTCCGACGCCAAAACGTGCTAGGAATAGCTGTGAAAAATTTTGCGCTAATCCACAAAGAGCGGTCATAACGCTCCATATCGCCGCTGAAATTGCTATTACGTTTCGTCGATTACTTAGGTCAGCCCATCGGGCTATGGGAATACTCAGAGTTGTATAAATTAATGCGAAAGCTAAGCCAGACAACATTCCAAATTGTCCATCAGAGATCTCAAGGTCTTGGATAATGTATTGAGCTAAGACGTTAATAACCTGGCGGTCCACAAAATTCGAAATGTAGACCGTGGTCAAAATACCTAAAACTAAATAGCGATAGTAAGGGTTTTTATAGCTCTCGACTATTTCAGATGTCTTTTTTGAAATTTTTGTGGCTTCATTTTCTTTCATTTTTATTATTCATGCCTGGAAATTTTATAATGCACTTTTTTCTTTGCGAGTTCCGCATATTAACAGAGGTGTCTTTATTTTTTTGAAGTGTCTACCTCTAAAATACGTTTGCTTATCCGCCAACCCTCCTCGGTTTTTCTCCAAGTATTCAAGTAATAACCAGAGCTACTGATGAAAGCAGTAGAATCGTCTTTTGTCTGATGAGTAATTAAAGCCATATTTTTCGTTATGGCGGAATTTTCTTCTAACTCAATAAAAACTATGCCCGAGAAATGGTGACGAGAAAGCCTGTCCGATAGCCTACCCTCATGTGAGTTCTTGGCATATTCTAAAATGGCATCTTTACCGTCTATTGTCGCTGTATCTACTTTCTTTCCATTGACCCATCTCTCCAAAACCCCATCGTCGGTAAAAAGATCAGCAAAGCCAGCAGAGTCTTTACTGTCCCATCGATAAGAGTATTGGGTCAAAATATCTGTTATTGCCGCCCTATTTAACAGGCCAGTTAGTTTATTCTCCGATCCTTCCGAAGGCAGAGATAAAGTCCAAACAGAACATAACGCGATGAAAGCTAAAGGCTTGAGATGCTTTTCTAAACATGGCATTTGAAAATCCTCTTTTTCTTGTGAGTAGAGCATACACATATGCTGGCAGAAACTAAATCTCTGAATCTGAATTCACAGAGGTAGTTCGGCTTCTTAATCTGAGAAATTAAGATATTAGAATAACTAAAAAAATTCGAAGATAAGCATTTTAGCCATATTATTAGTCACTATCTTTGACGATCAGCAAACTCTCGGTAAGAGAGTTCTTGGTCATTCGACGGACTATATATATACTCCTAAAACAAATTATCTGAGTGATTCAGCCTGCGATAGTAAATTTGATTAACAAAAACTAAATCTAAGTATGCCCTCATAAAGGAGGCAATCGAATGTCTTTCCTCACAATAGTAAATCTCGTTATTTTTACCGGCTTGTTAAGTTTTATTTTTCAGCTTAACAAGAAAAAGATGAGTCTCTCAAAGCAAGTGCTTTTGGGGCTTTTAATCGGGACCATCTTTGGAGCATACCTTCAAATATTTTTTGGAGCGGAAAATAGAGTGTCTCAAGAGACAATTGAATGGACGAATATTGTAGCGAATTCCTTCGTGAATTTACTTCGCATGATCATTATACCTCTGATTTTGGTGACAATGATCGCAGCAGTTTTGAAGGTAGATGAGATAAAATCTCTTGGTAAGATCGGAGGAACAGTCGTAGGTGTTCTGGTGTTTACAACAATGATCGCAGCCATGGTCGGGATCTTTATGGCCTCTGTGACTGGCCTCGATGCTACCGACTTCAATTTGGGAGAAAGAGAGGCTGCCCGCGCAGAAATTTTAGAGTCACGACAAGACAGTGTAGCCGATCTCAGTATTCCGCAGTTACTCACTAGCATGGTATCCACCAACATATTTAGAGATCTAAGTCAGTCTAGGAGTATTTCCATCATAGCGGTTGTTATTTTTGGATTGTTGTTTGGCATAGCCTCTTTGCTCGTGAGTCAGGAGGATGCTAATCATAAGGATCGAATACTTGGTTTTATAGAGACGAGTCAGGCAGTCGTGATGAGATTGGTTAAGATGGTTATGAGCTTGACGCCTTATGGCGTTTTAGCCCTCATGACAAGGGTTATGTCCACTTCGGACTTTGACGCGATACTGACTCTGATAAATTTTGTACTGGCATCTTACGTTGCAATTGCAATTATGTTTGTTATTCATTCCCTTATTATTTTGTTGCTTGGTGTAAATATTCGCTCGTACTTTAAAAAGGTCTGGCCGGTACTAACTTTTGCGTTTGTTACGAGAAGTTCTGCGGCAACAATCCCGCTGACTATCAGGGCTCAAATTGAAGAACTTAGGATCCCAGCGCCCATCGCAAACATTGCCGCATCTTTTGGAGCAACTATAGGACAAAACGGTTGCGCCGGCGTTTATCCAGCGATGCTCGCAATAATGGTTGCACCAAGCGTAGGTGTTGAGGTGGATTTATCTTTCATCGCTTACTTAGTCCTTGTAATTGCTATTGGTTCTTTTGGTATAGCCGGTGTCGGAGGAGGTGCTACAAATGCAGCCTTAGTTGTATTGCCGCTTATGGGTCTGCCTGTAACAGTTGCAGCTCTTTTAATTACAGTAGAACCAATGATCGATATGGCGCGGACAGCTTTAAACGTGAATGGCGCGATAGCAACTGGAATGGTAACGTCTCGTTTCGTTGAAAAAAAGAACGAGGTACCAGGTTCCGTAGGTGCAGAGCAGGCGATAGAAGAAAACTAGTTTTAAGTGTTTGAATTCCAAAAAACTCAACCGTAGTTAAGAGGGGTAAATTGATGAGTCACGTTAAGCCAAGCATTTTTGTTTTAATACTTTCGAGTATGATTTTCACGATTAATTTGAGCGCCCAGGAGATTACTAGAAGTAACGAAGGGACTTACTTTTATAGAAGTATTACGATTCCAGCGGGAGCGGAAACCATGTATTTGAGTGGGTCCGGCGCCCAACCGCTTGATGATGGCACTTGGGGTGATATGAGGCAGCAAACTATCGACACTTTCTCTAGGTTTAAAGAAACTCTTGAAGAACAGGGCTGGTCAATGAGTGACATAGTTCAGGTGAGGGCTTTCGCAGTTGCCGGGGAAGATGGGCTAGATTTTGCCGGTTTTAATGCTGGTTATGCGGAGTTTTTTGGTACTTCTGACAACCCCAACAAACCAGTAAGATCATTTGTTGAGATAAAGGACTTGGTTGTAGAAGGTTGGTTGGTAGAGATTGAAATTAGAGCTGCACGAATGCCTTAAATTTAAGGGAAATTTCAGATTTATGAAGTTTTTTCAACCAAGGCGAAAAATTCTAGACTTGACTCTTATATTTCTATTAGGTTCCTTGGTTTCGCTGCCCGCATTTGATCAAACCACCATTGAGATGGATGAGTTCAACGCGGCATATTTTCAATATGGAGAGATGAAAGATACTGATTCAGCTGTCGCTAGGGAGGCAGCAAGACGTGCTTACGAGTTGGGTAAGAATTTATTTGGAGCGGCAAGTGAGCGAAGTGCAATGCTCGCAGTAAACTACGCAACTCTCCTTGAAAATGAATCAGATGCTCGGATCTATTTGGACGAAGCGGTAGAGATTTATCAATTAGTATTTGGTTTTGAATCTCGAAGCATGATTACCCCCCTTATTGGCCTTGGGCTTCGGTTAAGTGAGAGGGCTCAATCTAACTTGTCTGAGGAATACTACTCGAGGGCTCTTCGTTTGTCGGAGAGGCATTTGGGTCCTGATGCAAGTGAGTCTGGCTATATAGAATTGGAGCTCGGAGCATTGCAATTAAAGGCCGGACGATTGGAGTCATCTTGGGGTCATTTACAAAACGCCAGACGTATTCTTTCTAATTACTCAGACTCTGGATCTAAAAGTGGTCTTACGAGGGCATATTTACTCACAGGTGAGTATTATCTTGCTGTAAATGACTATAGGGCTGCAATCGAGCCGTTGCTTTTATCGTTGAAGGATTTTAGTTCTTATCCAAGTGCTAATATTACAGTTCGCAATCATGTTGACTTAATAAAGGCGTATGAAAATTTAAATGAATCTGAAAATGCGACGTTCCATTGCTTAGCTATCGGTTCCACAAGGCGATTGGCAGAAGATGAGAACTTAAAACCGGTTTTTAGGGTTCCAGTCGCAGGCATGAAAAAAGAGAATTCTGTTAAAGGAGTGAAGGTGTATTTTACTGTTAATAGTAAGGGCTATGCGGTTGATCCTTTGATAAGAGACCAGATAGGAAACGATAAACTAAGGGACGAGCTTATAGATACGATAAAAAATTTCCGTTTTGCTCCTAGGTTTTTGGCAGGCAAAGCAGTGGATAGTCCAGGACAATATTTTGAATTTTAGAAACTGCAAGTCTAATTCAACCAGGCTCATGCAATTGCTTATCGGATTGGTTGCCGTGTTAGCATTTTCCATGAATCTCTTTGCTCAAGCTCCATTTACTGTATTTGAAAAAAGCATCAATGAAATTCAAGAAGCTTTAGAAAAGGGCGATGTGACTTCCGTTGAACTTGTCGACCAGTATCTAGCTCGAGTTGCTGCGTACGATAAAAAAGGCCCCCATTTAAATAGTATTGTTCGCGTTAATGAAAACGCTAGGGCTCAAGCGGCAGTTCTTGATGAGGAGAGGAAAAATTCGGGTGCTAGGTCTATGCTGCACGGAATTCCTATACTCATTAAAGATAATTACAACACCTCGGATATTCCAACTACTGGTGCTTCGGTTGCATTGGCTAATTTTTTTCCAAATCAAAACTCTACCCAAGTAGGCAAATTGCTTGATGCCGGTGCTATTCTTATTGCCAAAACAAATTTGCATGAGTTTGCGTACGGTATCACCAGTGTTTCTTCTTTGGTTGGGCAAACAAAAAACCCCTATGATTATAGACGGGTGCCCGGAGGTTCTAGCGGGGGAACTGGAGCAGCAGTTGCGGCTAGTTTTGGTGCCGCTGGCATGGGTTCAGATACGTGCGGCTCGATTCGGATCCCATCGGCATATAACAACTTGTACGGCTTACGCCCGAGCAAAGGGTTATCAAGTATTTTCGGAATTATGCCGCTCTCTCACACGCAAGATACGGGCGGCCCACTAGCAAGGTCTTTGGGGGACCTAGCTATTCTTTTGGATTTAACTGTTGGTTATGACCCGGAAGATCAAGCGACTCAAGTAATGGAGTCGAGACCTCATCCAGAATTTGTAAAAAATTTAGATACAGTGAGAGCTTCAGATTTGAGGTTGGGGAAGATTGTTTCATATTTTGACAATGCAGATAGACCTACTCAAGCAGTAACCAGTGAAGCATTGAATTGGTATGCAGAGCAGGGCGCGGAAATAGTTGATGTTTCGATCCCTAATCTTTCAGATTTGCTTTCCTCATCACGAGTAATTGAGCATGAATTTGAATCGGATCTGAATGAGTATTTTGAGATTTTTGGTTCAGAGAAAATCGATAGCTTAGAAAAACTCTTTGAGTTAGGTCTCTTTCATGAAGCTATAAGAGAGCGTTTATATCGAACCCTAGAAGAAGAGCCAAGCAATGAAAATTACATGGCTGCTTTGGAAGCCAGAGTTATCTTGAGAGAGGCGTTGAGCCTGATTTTTGAATCCCAAGACTTGGATGCGCTGGTTTATCCTACGATGGGTAAAATACCTGTTTTCACTGGCGAACAGCAGGCGGGTAGTAACTGCTCTATGGCAGCGAACTCCGGGTTGCCGGCCCTGTCAATGCCAGCTGGTTTTACAGAAGCTGGTATTCCAGTTGGTATCGAATTTTTAGGGAAACAATTTCAGGATTCTCAATTATTGGCAATAGCCCAAGATTTTGCCAACTCAAATAATGTAAGGCAACCACCTTCCGTGACGCCTCCCTTGGTTAATGGTCAATCGCCGAGTCCCGAAGTCGTTGAACTCATTTTCAACCAATCGGGCATTCGATTAGCGGCAGATTTTTCCATAAATCGTGTAACCAATTTGATAAGCTACGAAATATTTGTGGATCCTGAAAGCGTAGAAGATTTGTTCGCTGTAACATTAAATATTATGAGTTCGGAAGATGAACCAAGTGCAACAATGCTAAATTTAGTTGGGCCAATGACAGATCAAACGAGTGGTGATTGGTTTATGAGCCCTGAGCTGCTAACTGCATTTAAAGAGCAACAACTATACATACGCGTTTTTAGCGATTCGTTGCCTGTTGAGGGTAAAGCAATTCTTCTTCGATAGGCAGATACGCTAATTGCAGTTTAAATGCATCTTTACAACCTGATGAAAGAAAACTCAACGGATCATTTCGAGAATTTCAGACTTGAGTTGATTTACTTGAAGAGGTTGTCTTCGTAGCTGTCCCTCGGAATCAACCAATATCCCCGTTGCTGCAGTATTCTCCTCGAGAATAGTATTAGGTCTTTTGATGGTGAGCGGAATTGAAGATACAGATTGAATGCCGACAACTGGTTTAAGGTTAGTGGTATAGACCATTCGTTTGCCTTCTGATTCTTTGATAACGAAATGGCCCTGAGACCAACCAACCAGTGGGTTTATCAACCCATTAGATGTAGATTCAACAAAATAGATACCTTGTTCGCCAGGTTGAGGGATTGATAAGCCATTTACCCGGACCGTTTCACCGTTTAATGTTCCGCCTGTAAATTTCAATTCAAGCGTATCTATCTGGTTACTGCCTTTAATTACGTCTAATACTAAAAATGTAACAAAGGTATTTATGAGACGGCTGTTGGAATCGACTCTAACTTCATGAGTCAATACCTCACCCTCAAAAACAAGCTCGGCTTCCATAACAACGTCGTCTATATCTAGCTTTTGTATTGTAGTTCCATATGCGATTGGCAACCAAAGTAAACCCAAAAGGAAAGTTAATCTTGCAATGAGTCGTCTTGAAAATTGAAACGTTGCGATTCGTTTTGAAATACCTAAATTTGATATAAACATTGAGGCTATCAAAAGGTGGGTTGGTCAACACGCAACAAAACCACGGGAACCATTTCGCTATACTGAAACCAATCTCCGTCGATACGCACTATTTGATCACCCGAATCATTTAATCGTATCGTTCCTGTGAATTCTACGTCGAGCCGGGGAATTCTAATTGTAATATTGGCTCCATCGACTCTAACCATATCCGCCGGCATTCCGTAGATACCCATTCCGCCGCTAATTAAAGCGGCAGCGTATTGCCCGTCCTTTATACTGAACGTAAAAGCCAGATTTGTGCTGTCTCTACCTATCACTAGAGGACCTTCCCAAGAGCCTGTTAGCGATGGGAATTCAGATATTTCCTGTGCGCCGATAAACCTTGGTATTATTAGTACTAATAATATAAAAACTTTAGAAAACGTATTCATCTTTTCAATGTTAAATCACCCTTATACTAATGCGCAATCAAGAATTTTTGGAAGAATCATTTTTCGATAAAAATTTAAAGAAGTGAACAATAAATTTTCCTGATGAACCATTGTTAATTAAGATTACTTACTGCGAGAAAATACATGGAAATTTTGCCAGCTATAGAGAAAGAATTCCCGATGGGTAAAGAGGTTAAGGCATCAATTATATGGCTTCATGGCCTTGGCGCTGATGGCAACGATTTTGCACCCATAGTTCCGCAAATCGATTTATCTTTTGATTTTGGTGTTCGCTTTATATTTCCTCATGCCCCCTCTATTCCAGTAACAATAAATAACGGCTATGTGATGCCGGCTTGGTACGACATAAAACAAATGGATGTCGATCGACAAGTGGATATTGAGCAGCTGCAAGAATCGGCTTCGTGGATACACAATTTAATAGATAGGGAAATTAGTCGAGGAATCCCAAGCAACAAAATAATAGTGGCTGGTTTTTCCCAAGGAGGAGCCGTCGCCTTCGAAGCAGCATTAACTTACTCTCAAACGTTAGCAGGAATTATGGCCCTTTCCACATATTTTGCGACATCAAAGACTATTAAGATAAATATGGTCAACAAATCAATTCCTGTTCTAATTTGTCATGGCGCACTTGATCCAGTGGTTCCGGAATCGTTGGGAAAGAAAAGCTTATCTACTTTAGAAAGCTTGGGTTTTGATGTCCAGTATCATAGCTATCCTATCGATCATGCGGTCTGCCCTCAGGAAATAGAGGATATTGGGCAATGGATATCAAAAATACTGAGTGATAGTTAAATCACTTGACCTTAGAGTTAACTCTAAGTTTATACTGTTCTCATTTAATCGGGATGTTCTTATGTAGAGGTTTTTAAATGTTAAGAATTGGTGAATTGGCCACAAAAACAGGCCTAACCGCTCATACGATTCGCTTCTATGAGAAAAGTGGTTTGATCAATGCGAGTCAAAGAAGTGAGTCTGGTTACCGCTACTATACAGATACAGATGTCCGCCAAGTGGAGTTCGTAAAGACTGCGCGTAAGATTGGTTTTTCCGTCGATGATGTCTCGACGTTGCTTTCCATACGAGTTGATAAGTCTAATCATACTTGTCACGACGTCACAGAAATAACACAAAGGAAGCTCAATGACGTCAATGAAAAAATTTCAGAGTTGCTATTAATGCAGCAAACTCTCAAGATTCTTTTGAATAGTTGTTGTGGAGGGCCTGAAAGTGCGACGCATTGCTCTATAATGGAAGCTCTTGACGCATCAAACGCTCTAAAACCAAGGATCATAGCAGAATGAATTTACTCTTTATTTTTTGGAATCTAGTTGTTGAGAGTGCTCCATGGCTTTTAGCGGGTTATTTGTTGGCCGGAATTATACGGCAGGTGATACCCAGTAGTTGGGTAGAGAGGCAATTGGCCACGCCTGGCTTTTTATCTATAGCAAAGGGGGCTTTCATCGGTGCGCCTTTACCTTTGTGCTCATGTGGGGTTATTCCAACAGCTTTAGCGATACGCAACGCCGGGGCATCTAAAGGAGCGACTTCCTCATTTCTAGTTGCAACCCCTGAGACGGGAGTAGATTCTATTTCTTTTTCCTACGCGGTTCTTGGCCCTATCTTCGCCATAGCTAGACCGATTGGGGCGCTTATGAGTGCTATCATGGCCGGAGTTCTGGTAAATAGTTTCGACGGGGAAGTTAATAATGCCGGAGAAAAAAAATCCGAGTGTGGTGGATGTTGTGGAAGTACTAAATCCGAAGTAACTCAGGCCACTGTGACTCAACGTTTCATAAATGCTGTTAGTTATGGGTATGGGAAGATGATTTCGGACACCGCTAAGTGGCTAGTGATTGGTCTTGTCGCAGCAGCAGTAATTACAGCATTAGTTCCTCAATCGTTTTTCTTGCAATGGGGTGATGGTGTGGTTGTTATGCTTGTTATGGTCATAGTTGGTTTACCTATGTACATTTGTGCCACCGCTTCGACCCCAGTAGCGGCGAGTTTGCTGTTTGCGGGTCTTTCCCCCGGAGCCGCGCTAGTTTTTATGCTCACAGGCCCTGCGACCAATATTGCTACCATGGGAGTAATCAAGGAACAGCTTGGGTTTAGATCGCTGATTTCTTACCTCATCGGTGTTGTCGGAACCGCGGTGGTTTGTGGCCTGATGTTAAATGAGCTCTACGCGTTTTACGGTTGGCAGCTTCAATTGTCACTTATGGATCAAGGGGGATTTCCGGTTTGGCGTCAGATTTTGGGTGTTTTATTAGTTTGCTTGATTGCGCGAGTTTGGGTACAGCCACTGTTGTTAGGTAAGAAATCTTTTCCGGAAACTATTGAGCAATCTTAATCCAGACCAAGGCAAGAAATGATCTGATGTTTTTCATTTAAATTGAAAACTACATCAGCCTTTTTTGGCAGATTTCTGAGACAGTGTCGGGTCAGTCGCTCGTAATGTTGAATAAACCTAGCCAGCTGAGGTTTACTCATCAAGTTTTGAGAATGCCCCACTCTTTTTCGTAATTTTTTTTCTTGAAGATTCCTCCACTCAAAAATTTGTTCAAAGGAGGGGGCTTTTAAAAATATTAATAATTCAATTTGATCAAAAATACTTTGGTAATTCTCTTCTAGCTGTTTAGTCATAAAATTCCTCCACTTACCATCTATGTCCTCTGCTGCCTCTAGTTCGTTGACAGGCTTTTCAAGAGAATCAGGGTCAAGAGGAGGTGCTCCAACAAACCATCCTTCAATTATGATTAAGTCTGCCGGAGGTTGAATAATTTGCCATTTTTTTTCAGAGTAACGATCGTCCGTGGCTTTGTTAAATCGAGGAACTTGTATGATGTTATTATTATTTAGCTTTGCTAACTGATCGAGTTTTTCTGATAGTAAAACTGTGTCATGTGTACCAGGGATACCACGAGTTTGTAGCAGCGGATGCACGTTTATTGCAAGGATTTGTCGTTCCATTTTTGTTAGGTAAAAATCGTCAATGGAAAACTTAACAACATTGAGATCCTTCGTCTTCAGGATCTTTTCCAATAATTCACTTAATGAGGTTTTACCAGTTCCCTGCGCGCCGCTTATACCTACGATGGGCGTAGTTTCTGATTGATTTGTTTTGTTGATAATCAAGTTTACCAAAGGGATAAAATATTTTTCGGCATCGACCAAATAACTTTGGGGTAATGACTCCCCGTTTATGAAATCTTTGATTATTTGTGAGTACATTGTGAATTTTTGGTGAATAACCTCTGGATAATTTTTACGTATGGAGAGTCGTCCGATTCGTTTAAATACAACGTACGCTTAGAATTAATCGTGTGTTAGGATGACGAAGTATTCTACAGAATTACACACTTTTGAATAGGTATTCTAATTCGAACTGATGAAATCTTCGCTGATTACTGAAAGACCGCTGCTCGTCTCACCAACCCTGGCCGCGACCATAGGGCTAGAGGAAGCTGTTATGTTACAGGCTCTTTCTGAATATTCAGCGTTTAATTTCGGTCAAAAAAAATTGGACAACAATGAATTGAACACATTTACTTTCACGAATGAACAAATGAAGGCGGTTTTTCCATTCTGGGCAGAAAATGAGATCACCCGAGTTAGAGACAGTCTAGCGGCCATCGGAGTGATAACTATACATAAGGGACGAACCGATACAGAGTTTGTCATCGAAATTAACGGACCAAGCGCCGCTAGGACTGATATACCACCGGTTAAAAAAAGTAATGACAACGTGTCACGTTCTGCTTCGGTGATTTCGGAAAATTGGCAACCGGAAGAAAATTGGATTCGTCTTTGCAAGCAGCATTCAATTCCAGAAAAATTTGTCCGAGATCTGATACCTGAGTTTGTTAATTATTGGAGGGACAGAGGCCAATCTAGATTCTCTTGGGGTAACGCATTCTATAAACATGTCATAAGAGAGTGGAGAGAGGAACAAACTCGCAATGGCAAAAACGACTTGCTAACCACTATGTCATCGCAATGGAAGCCAAGTCTCGATGCCATTGAAATATTGGAAAAATCAGGTATTGCTTACAGTTTTATTGAGGATGCTATCCCTGAGTTTGTCCTTTACTGGCGAGAAAGAGGAATAAGCCATGGAGCCTGGAATACCAAGTTTGTTGAACATATAAGAAGGCAATGGGCGAAATTTGAGGCTTCCTTTAATTTAGATGATACTCCAAGAGTAATAAGTGATGATTGGCAGCCAAGTGAAGACTGTTATGAAATTCTCGGCTTGGCTGAAATAGATGAACAGTACGCTCGTAATCGAGTTCCTGAGTTTATAATGTATTGGAAAGACAGTCAGCAGGTGAAATCTTCATGGAATACAGTCTTCCTTCAATACATAAAACAAAATTGGGCTAGACAGTTAAAACAATCGCAATCAACAGAAACTCCTTATGCAGAAAATCAATTCATTAATAGATCAAGCGAACATAAAATTAAAGAGAGATTCCGACAGTACTCAGACAGAAGTTGGGCTGAGTAAACCTTCCCTTAAAGGTTTTGAAGATACAAAAAGTTCTGATTCTGACTCGATTGATTTACCACTTGATCGTATAGACGCGATAAACAAAGTATTTGCGGAGTTTGAGTTTGCTTATCACAACCAGTTTCATAAGGCTTTTAGTAGTCATGAGTCTTTAACAATCGCAAAAAAATACTGGCTGAGTAGCTTGGAAGAATATTCACCGTCACAAATAACTGCTGCCGCAAAGAAAATAATAAAGTCGCAGGAATATTTGCCGTCTATAGCGACGTTTTTGAAAGCATGTCAGGACGTCTATGATATTTTTGGTTTGCCCGATCCACAGGCGGCCTATAGAGAAGCCTGCCATGCGCCTTCACCAAAGTCGGCCTATCAATGGAGCCATGATGCTGTCTATTTTGCAGGAAGAGAAACAGGATGGTTTCTCTTATTGAATGAACCTGAGTCGGTCAGCTTTCCTATTTTCGAATACCATTACTCTTTATTGATTAAGAATGTTATGCGTGGAGAGAAACTAAACATCGAAAATCCGCCCGCATTGACAAAAAACCTTGAACAACCTGTATCAAAGGATGATTTAAAATCGCGTATTTCACGTCTCAGGGAAGAACTGGATTTTTAATTCAATTTTTTATGTTTAACCCTGGTTGGTTGAATAGAATCCCCGCGACGATTTTTCAATTCAAGTTCATAATCAGAATAGTTACCATCATGGAATTTAATTTGGCTATTACCCTCGAATGCCAAAATATGGGTGCATATACGATCAAGGAACCATCTATCATGAGATACAACAATTGCACTTCCAGGAAATGCTAAAAGTCCTTCTTCCAATGCCCTCAATGTTTCTACATCCAAATCGTTTGTAGGCTCATCTAAGAGAAGAACATTGCCACCTTTTTTCAAAAGCTTGGCCATATGAAGCCTGTTTCTC
>CACJAW010000025.1 GCA_902591495.1 uncultured Pseudohongiella sp. | reverse complement strand
ACTAACTTTCGTGTTTTTTGTGGTTCAGAGAGTTTCCTCCTCCAGAACATGGAGGCGGGTGGAGCAGGCTGCATTTCCGCGACCGCTAATGTCAATTCCTTGGCGATAAATGAGCTCTTCTTAAACTGGACCATACCCGGCGCAGCGCAAAAACAAAAAGAGATTGACGAAATTAGAGATATTTTCCAGCGCTATCCTATGATCCCAGCTTTGAAGGAGGCGATAGCGTTAAACAACGAAGATGCAGAATGGTCTAGAGTTCGACCACCGCTTATTTCTCTTTCGCAAAATCAATCTAATGCCCTAAAAAGGCAGCTTGAACAGGTTAGTTTTACAATGGATAACCTGTTTTCTAGACAATAGTATTCAGAGCTACCGGTGCAACATCTAGTAACTATTTGGGCATAGACATTATTCAATCCTTCGGGTAGCCTGATTAAAAGATGGTGTGGTCCAGTCGGATTTACAAATCACGTAAGCGACTGATATTATTAAAGTTAAAATCAAGCTATTCGAATTAATGAGGCGAAAAATGATGGAGCAACTGAAAATATCGGAACTCATCAAAAAAACATTCTGCTTAGGGTTACTTCTAAGCACGGCACACATTGCAGCTCAAGAGAGTGTTGAATGGACAACATTAGGTAACGACCATGGAAATACTCGTTACACTGCTTCCCAAGAAATTACCTCTGAAAACTTCTCTGATCTAGAGGTTGTCTGGGAATGGGACGGGGCAAGTCTTGGGGCCGCCAGCGGCAGATCCACTCCTAGTTACATAAATGGCACACTCTATACAGTTGCCGGATCTCGCCGGCATGTGGTAGCCATTGACCCAAAGACGGGCGAAACGATTTGGAGTTACAGATTACCTAACACTGGGCGCTGGGAATACTCGATGCGCGCAGATTACGGAAAAGGAATTGGCTACTCAGAAGTAAACGGAAAAGGCGTGGTCTATATGATCACTCCTGGTTTTTTCCTGACAGCTCTTGACGCAGAGACAGGCGCTCCTCTTGAAGGATTTGGTCAACCAGTTCCAATCGATGGTTTTCCTGAGACGGGAGTTGTTGATCTCCTAGCAGACCTTGGTCATCCATTTGACCCATATGATGGTATTCCTCTAGAAACTGGATATATCACTGGTTCTTCGCCTCCGATTGTAGTGAATGATACGGTCATCGTCGGCAACTCCGCTGAGCAGGGCTACAATCAATCACGAATTGAAAACATTCCAGGCGACATTCTTGCTTATGACAAAAGAACTGGCGCATTTAAGTGGAAGTTTAATGTAATTCCAAAACCTGGCGAGTATGGTCATGAAACTTGGGAAAATGATGCTTGGCAATGGACAGGCGATGTCTCCTCGTGGGCCCCAATATCTGCAGACATTGAAAATGATCTTGTCTACATTCCAACTAATGGCGCAACCATCGACTACTATGGTGGTTTCAGACCTGGCGATAACTTATTTGGAACAAGCCTGATTGCACTTCGAGCAAGCACTGGAGAGAGAGCTTGGCATTTCCAAACGGTTCATCATGATATTTGGAATTACGACAATCCAATGGCTCCCGTATTGTTAGACTTAGATGTTCCAGGTCAAGGCGAAGTGCCAGCGGTCATGCAAGTTACAAAACAAAGCTTTGTATATGCTTTCAATCGTTTAACGGGTGAACCAATCTGGCCAATCATTGAGCGACCAGTTCCCCAATCAACAGTTCCGGGTGAAGTACTTTCTGAAACTCAACCGTTTCCAACCAAGCCTGCGGCTTTTGATATACAAGGAGTGTCCATTGATGACTTGATAGATTGGACTCCTGAGATACGTCAGCAGGCCATCAATGCTTTTGCAGACTACCAAATGGGGCCGTTATTCAATCCACCTATCCAGCGCGGCCATGAGTCTGGCAAAAGGGCAGCGATGTTCTGTCCCGGCGGTGGTGGTGGAGCAAACATTACCTCACCTTCTGTAGCTGATCCTAACACTGGCTATCTCTTCGTATCGTCAAGGTCCGCCTGTAGCCCAATACTTCTGGTGCCAGGAGAGGAAGCTGACTTACAGTATGAGCTGCCGACTGGCACTACGTACGCACGCTATGCTAGTGGACCAGGAGCGGGAGCACCTAGACATCCTCAGGGAATACCACTTTTTAAACCACCCTTTAGCCGCATAACGGCAATAGATATGAATACGGGTGAGCATGCCTGGGTAATTCCAACTGGTGAAACTCCAGCTCGAGTGCAAGAAGTAATTGATGAAAACAATCTAGATATACCCAATACTGGAACAGGTGCACTTGTCCCTATGGTTGTTACTCCAAGTATGCTGGTTTACTCAGATACAAGTACAGACGGAACTCCTATGCTTTATGCCGTTGATAAAAATACCGGCGAGACATTGGGCTCAATAGAGGTACCTGATCGAAGTCGTTACGGAATGAGTTCTTGGACCCATGATGGTCATCAATACATCATGCTACAAACAGGTCCCAAACTTACGGCGGTAGCATTACCTGCGGCAAAGCCTGCGGAGACTGGCTATCACTAGCAGTTTACGAGAGTTAAATCTCTAATAGCAGCTACCAACAAATAGAAAAGGTCCGATTCCAAAAAAATAGTCGGGCCTTTTTTGTTATCTGACCGTGTCAAGATTGGGTTTTCTAGTTGTCAAGCCCACTCCAAGTAAAACTAAAATACAACCAGCAACCATGATAAGCGTAACACTCTCTCCTAAAAAGATATTACCCCATAAAATCGAAAACACGGGAATTAAATAAGTTGTCATTATCGCTCGACCTGCACCGATTCGATCGATCAATCGATAAAACATAACAAAACCAAAGCCTGTACAAACGATACCCAAAGCAAAAACACTCCACCAAATGTTTCCGACAGGCAACACCTCTGGCCTTGCCCAAAGAGCAAAAGGTAATAAAACTAAACTTGATACGAAAAGTCCTCCGGCAGTAATGGTCAAACCTGAGACTCCTTGCAAATTATTTACAGTCAGATTGATTGCTGTCCCATATAACAAACAAGCCAATAAAGCTGAGAGAATCGCTAACCATCCTGATGATCCGAAACTTTCACCAGGATTAAACATAAGGACAACTACACCTAAAAAACCTATCAATAAACCCAAAAGGCTACTCCTAGATAATCTCTCCTTATAGACGATATACGCGACACATGCGGAGAATATCGGAACGGTCGCATTAATTATAGAAAGAAGACCTGCTCCAATATAAACCGCAGAAAATGCAAAGAAACAAAAAGGTATTGCCATATTCATCAGGCTCACAGTCGCTATCATTTTCCAGTGCTTTTGAAATTCAGCGAGCTTACCCAGAAACAAAACGAGTGGGAGTAAGACGGCTAGACCGCTTAAAACTCGCATTTCAATTAAGAAAATTGGACCAAATACTGGGCTTGTCAATCGCAAGAATAAAAATGAGGAACCCCAAATGGCCGAAAGAATAATTAATTCAGAAATGTCTCGCAAGCTGACTCTTTTCATAAATTTTCAAAATTTTTAAGGACAAAAAAACCCGATTACCTCATGGGAATCGGGCTTTTAATCACATCAGTTTATTACTACTATATTTAATTTTCTTCTGCAGACTCTAATTCATCATCCAGGTCTTGGTCTTCCCGTCTTGGTCTATCGACCAATTCAACGTAGGCCATAGGCGCTTTATCCCCAGCCCTTTCACCACACTTTAATATTCTAATATAACCACCAGGTCTCTCAGCGTAGCGAGGTCCAAGCTCTGAGAATAACTTGCCAACCATTTCCTTATTTCTGGTACGATCAAACGCAAGCCTGCGGTTCGCAACCGAATCTTTCTTCGCCAGCGTAATTAATGGTTCTGCTACTGTCCTTAATTCTTTCGCCTTAACGAGAGTCGTTTTGATTATCTCGTGCTCAAACAATGAAGAAGCCATATTTCTGAACATAGCTGTTCTATGAGGGCTGTTTCTGTTTAATTGGCGACCACTTTGTCTGTGTCTCATGAAATTTTACCCCGAATTATCGATTACGCTGCACGATCATCAGTTTTAAGGCTCGAAGGTGGCCAGTTTTCTAGACGAAGGCCTAATGACAACCCGCGTGTAGCTAAAACGTCTTTTATCTCTGTTAATGATTTCTTACCTAAGTTCGGTGTTTTAAGCAGCTCTACTTCTGTTCGCTGAATTAAGTCGCCGATGTAATAGATATCTTCAGCTTTAAGGCAGTTAGCGGAACGAACCGTCAGCTCCAAGTCATCGACTGGCCGAAGTAGGATTGGGTCGATCTCAGCTTCCCTTTCTTCAGGCTCAGCAATAATCTCGCTTTGAAGGTCTACAAACACACTTAGTTGGTGTTGAAGAATTGTGGCGGCGCGCCGGATTGCTTCTTCCGGCTCAATGGTCCCGTTAGTTTCTAAGTCGATTATCAGTTTGTCTAAATCAGTCCTTTGCTCCACGCGAGCATTCTCAACAGAATAAGAAACTCGAACTACTGGACTATAAGATGCATCCAAAAGTAGCTTCCCAACCGAGCGAGTCTCATCATCCTTTTTTAGGCGGCTGTCTGCTGGCGAGTACCCTCTCCCCTTGCGGACAGTGAGTCTCATATTAAGTTCTCCATTACTATTGAGATTCGCAATAACATGGTCTGGATTGATGATATCAACGTCATGATCTTCTTGGATATCCGCTGCTGTAACAACTCCAGAACCCTTCTTGGAAATCGAAAGGATAGCTTCATCTCTTTCGTTTAATACAACCGCTAAGCCTTTTAAATTGAGTAGTATCTCGATGACATCTTCGCCGACACCCTCGATCGTGCTGTACTCGTGCACCACTCCATCTATTTCAACTTCCTCAATTGCGCTACCCGGCATAGAAGAAAGCAAAATTCTTCTCAATGCGTTTCCAAGAGTATGCCCAAAACCTCTTTCTAGCGGCTCTAATACTACTTTCGAGTGGCAGTTATCGTATTCATCAACTTGTATTACTTGTGGCGTAAGAAAGTCTGATAAAGATATTTGCATGTGACCTATCCTTTTATATTTTTGGTATCTACTTCGAATACAATTCGACGATCAAGTTTTCGTTAATCTCTGAGGGGAGCTCCATACGATCGGGCTTGCGAGTAAACTCGCCTTCCATTTTGGACTGATCAACCGATACCCAATCAACTTCAGTACGTTGAGCTGACAATTCTAGCGCTGATTTGACTCTCAATTGCTGCCTAGACTTCTCTCTCACGCTAACTACATCACCTGCCCTAACTTGGTAGGACGGAATATTGACTACATCTCCATTCACACAAATAGATTTATGAGAAACTAACTGACGAGCCTCGGCTCTAGTCGAGCCAAAACCCATACGATAGACGACATTATCTAGTCGACATTCCAATAGCTGCAGTAAATTTTCACCAGTTGCGCCCTTTAGCCGCGCAGCTTCCTTATAATATCCTCGGAATTGCTTTTCTAGAACGCCGTACGTGCGTCTCACCTTTTGCTTTTCTCGGAGCTGAACTCCGTAGTCTGATAGACGCCCTCTCCTCTGGCCATGTTGGCCTGGATTAGTATCAGTTTTACATTTGCTATCGATAGGTCGAACTCCACTCTTCAAAAAGAGGTCTGTTCCCTCACGACGAGCTAGTTTACAAGTAGGGCCTAAATAACGGGCCATAATTTATCTCCCATTTACACTCGACGCTTCTTTGGTGGTCGGCAACCATTGTGTGGAATTGGTGTTACGTCAGTGATATTACTAACCTTCAATCCGCAAGTATTTAAGGCTCGAACCGCTGACTCACGACCCGGACCAGGACCATTAACCTTCACATCTAGATTTTGAAGCCCATAAAGATCAATAGCCTGCTTACCCGCTTTTTCAGCAGCTACCTGGGCAGCAAAAGGTGTGCTTTTTCTCGAACCTCTAAAACCGGACCCTCCGGCAGTCGCCCATGCCAGAGCGTTTCCTTGCCTATCTGTGATTGTTATGATGGTGTTATTAAAAGAAGCATGAATAAATGCAATGCCGTCTATCACAGTGCTACGTGCTTTCTTTTTCGTGGTTTTTGGTGTGGCCATCTAAATACCTTTCAAAATTATTTAACGTACTACTTTCTAATCGGTTTACGAGGACCCTTTCGAGTCCGCGCATTAGTTTTTGTCCTTTGTCCCCGCACTGGCAATGACCGCCGGTGTCGTATTCCTCTATTACATCCAAGATCCATCAATCTTTTAATGTTCATGCTAACTTCGCGTCGGAGGTCACCTTCCGTGTTCAACTTCGCTACTTCGGACCTAATTAAATCCAATTGCTCCGTATCTAGTTCCGAAACTTTTTTAGTTGGTTCAATACCGCTTGCCATACAAATATTTTGAGCAGCGGTCGGTCCAATCCCGTACACATAACGTAGCGAAATTACGATATGTTTGTCGTCTGGTATGTTGACTCCGGCAATACGCGCCATACAATTAACCCCGTTTGTTTTAGCCCTGTCTTTGCTTGTGTCGTGGCTCAACGCTGCATATAACCCGCACTGAGCCGTTTCGCCTAATTACTTTGCAGTTTCGGCATATCTTTTTAACTGAAGTTCTAACTTTCATAATTTATTCTCCAAGAAATATCTCAGATTCCACTTCTACCATAATTACCCAATTTAGATTTTTTCATTAAAGAGTCGTACTGATGAGACATCAGATGAGACTGTACTTGCGACCAAAAATCCATTGTAACCACTACAGAAATCAATAAAGCGGTACCACCCAAATTGAAAGGAACATTAGCCATCATCTGCATAAAGTTGGGAAGCAAGCACACCAATGTAATATAAATCGCACCAAACATTGTGAGACGTGTAATAACGCCATCGATATATTTTGCTGTCTGTTCACCCGGGCGTATTCCCGGAATGAAAGCTCCTGAACGTTTTAGATTTTCAGCCACGTCCCGGGGATTAAATACTAGCGCAGTATAGAAAAAACAAAAGAATATGATCATTGCGCTGAAAATTATTATGTATAAAGGCTGTCCAGGACCAATAAGTAAAGCGAGATCTTGTAACCATTCGGCGCCCTCTGACTGCCCAAACCATTGGCCTAAAGATGCAGGGAAAAGAAGGATACTACTCGCAAAGATGGCTGGAATTACACCTGCCATGTTAATTTTTAGAGGTAAGTGGCTAGCTTGTGCTTGATACATCTTGCGACCTTGTTGTCGTTTTGCATAATTAACCGTAATACGGCGCTGAGCTCGCTCCACGTAGACAATACCAGCAACGACTCCTACAGCAATCAATCCAACTATCAGTAAAAGAACACCACTAATTTGTCCTTCATATGCTTGAGTTAGAGATGAACCCACAGCTGCCGGAAATAGCGCCACAATCCCAGCAAATATCAACATTGAAATACCGTTTCCTATTCCTTTTTCAGTAATTTGCTCTCCCAACCACATCAAGAACATCGCACCAGTAACCAAGGAAATTATCGCAGTCAAGTTGAAGGCAAGCCCTGGATTGTAAGCAATTGGCGCGAGCAGACCGACTGTCATTCCGGTCCCCTGAACAGTCGCTAGAGCTAAAGCACCATACCGTGTGTACTGTGTGATTTTTCGGCGGCCCGATTCTCCCTCTTTCTTCAACTGATCCAACTGGGGACTCACCGCCGTGAGAAGTTGCATGATAATAGAAGCCGAAATGTAAGGCATGATGCCCAGAGCAACTATACTCATTCTTTCTAAAGCCCCGCCAGAAAACATATTGAACAATCCAGCAAAAGTGCCTTCGTTTTGTTCAAAGAAAGCTTGTAATTGCAAAGGATCAATGCCCGGAACTGGAATGTGTGTCCCGATTCGATACACAAAAATGGCAAAGAGAAGAAACAGTAAGCGCGACTTAAGCTCACCCAAACCGGCGCCGATGTTTTCTGGATTAATATTTGGTTTGTTTGCCATTTCCTTATTTCACTTTGCCTGATCTTAAGTTTTTAAACTTCTTGTAGTACTTTTCTACCGCTCTCGCTTTTCGCTCTGAGGATTAATTTTTATTTTCTGGCTCGTCTGCCTTTACAGTTGCTAATGACCGTTTCGTTTCACGGTCAAGTATTTCACCTCCAGCATTTTCTATCGCCTCTCTGGCCCCTTTCGAAACCGAAAGGCCTTGTATTGTATATTTTTTTTCTACTGTGCCAGATAGCATAATCTTTACACGTTTCGTTCCAGATGAAATGACACCCGACTTTTTTAACGACTCGATCGATATAATTCCACCTTCTACTTTATTCAGCTCAGAGGTCCTGACCTCTGACGTAACTAGTCCGATACGAGAAGTAAAGCCATACTTTGGCAACCGCATTTGAAGAGGCATTTGACCACCTTCAAAACCAGGCTTAACGTTACCACCGCTCCTTGACTTTTGCCCTTTGTGTCCACTCCCACAGGTTTTGCCCCATCCACTTGCCACACCACGACCAACTCTCTTCTTTGCTTTAGTACTACCGGACGCTGGACTGAGTTTATTTAACTGCATAACTATCTCTCTTATTCTACGCTTAACATGTAGTTGATTTTCTGTATCATTCCCCGTACTGAGGGAGTGTCCTCAACTTCCACCGATTGATTAACGCGACGTAATCCGAGACCCTTTAAGCACAGTTTGTGCTTTGGCAAGGCGCCTATTGGACTCTTTTTTAAAGTGACTTTTACAGTCTTCTTTTTAGTCATAGAATCCTTCTTAAATTATTATCTATCATTGCTATAAAATTGCCTAAGTAGATTGCTACCCAGCTAATTCACCAAGTTCTTTCCCACGTTTCGCAGCTACTTCTTCAGGCGATCTCATATCCCTTAAGCCTTTGTAGGTTGCCTGAACTACATTTACAGGATTAGTAGAGCCGTAGCACTTCGCGAGGACGTTTTGAACTCCGGCTAACTCTAATATTGCCCTCATAGCTCCTCCCGCAATTACTCCTGTACCTTCCGATGCCGGCTGCATATAAACCTTCGAAGCTCCATGTCTTGACCGAATAGGATATTGCAGTGTGTTACCGTCGAGACCAACCGTAATCATATTGCGTCGGGCACTTTCCATTGCTTTCTGAATCGCTAAAGGGACCTCTCGTGCTTTACCTCTACCGAAACCAACTTTTCCGTTACCATCACCAACTGCAGTAAGTGCCGTAAAACCAAAAATTCGACCGCCCTTAACGACTTTAGCCACACGGTTAACTTGAATCAGTTTCTCTTGCAGTCCTTCTTCATTCTTATTTGGCTCATCTTTAAATGCCATAACTTAATTCCTTAGAATTTTAATCCGCTTTCCCGAGCTGCTTCCGCTAATGCCTTTACCCGACCATGATAGGCATATCCTGATCGATCAAAAGCAACTTTATCTATGCCTGCTTCTATGGATCTTTTGGCGATTAACTGCCCAATAGTACTCGCTGCTTCTACGTTACTTGTTTTGTTCTTTCTATTCTCTTTTTCTACCGTTGACGCACTAGCCATAATCTGATTACCCTGTTCAGAGATGATCTGTGCATAAATATGACGAGGAGTGCGATAAACACATAAACGGTTCATTCTAAGCTCACTAATCTTGGAACGTGTTCTTTTAGCTCTTCTAAGGCGAGCTGACTTTTTTAAATTCATTATTGTGTCCTACTTTTTCTTAGCTTCTTTTCTATAAACTCGTTCATCAGAATAGCGAATACCTTTACCTTTGTATGGCTCTGGGGGACGAAAATCTCTTATTTCTGCGGCAACCTGACCAACCAACTGTTTATCTACCCCAGTGATGACAATCTCTGTTTGAGATGGCGTCTCAGCTTTGATCCCTTCTGGCAATTTATAATCTATAGGATGTGAGTAACCAACGGTCAAATTTACGATGTTGCCAGAAGCTTTTGCTCGGTAGCCAACTCCTTGAAGTTCTAATTTCTTTTGAAATCCCTCAGAAACGCCTAAAACCATATTATTTATGAGTGATCGGAATGTGCCCGCCATGGCGCCAGATTCGCGGGAAGCGTCCTTACCAGATACCTTTAAGTTTTCTTCATCCCTTTCAACGCTCACCAAATGGTGCAGCGCAAGACTTAAGCTGCCTTTGCTTCCTTTCACTGCAACACTACCTTCGCTGACGGTTGCCTCTACGCCTGTAGGGAGTAATACTGGAACATTAGAAATTCTAGACATTATTAATTACTCTAAATGAATTACTTAAATCAAAAGACCGTGCACAGAACTTCGCCACCAATCCCTGCTGCGCGAGCCTGTTTTTCAGTCATCAAACCCTTATTGGTTGTTACGATTACTATCCCTAACCCCGCGCGATTTTCAGGTAAATCATCTTTTCCTTGATAATTGCGAAGACCAGGCCTACTTACCCGCTTAATTTCTTCAATTACTGGTTTACCGTTAAAGTATTTCAAATCCAAAGTAATTAAGGGTTTCCCATCGATTTCACTCTCGGCGAATCCACTAATGTAACCCTCTTCCTGCAGTACCTTACTTATCTCAACTTTGATCTTTGATGATGGGCTGGCAACACTTGCCATAGATGCCATCTGGGCGTTTCTAATTCGGGTTAGAAAATCTGCTATCGGATCTGACATACTCATAAAATTGAAACTCCGATTACCAACTTGCCTTAGTTAAACCAGGAATGTCTCCACGCATTGCCGCTTCGCGCAATTTGTTTCGACAAAGCCCAAACTTACGATATACACCGTGAGGTCTTCCGGTTACTCGACAACGCCTTTGCTGGCGACATGGGCTAGCATCTCGAGGCAGCTTTTGTAGTTTAACCTGAGCCGCCCATTTTTCTTCGTCAGAGGATTTCAAATCCTTTAAAGTTGCCAACAAGGTACTCCTTTTCTCAGCGAATTTTTCGACAGTTCGCGCTCTCTTATTTTCTCTGGCTATCATTGATGTTTTAGCCATGTCACGTTTCCTCTTTGTCTGTTGTAGACTCATGATCAGTTTTAGGCGAGTCAGTATTCTCTTCTGCTGAAGATTTTTCCCCTGAATCCAATGCTACGCCTTTGAAGGGAAAGCGAAGAGCATTCAGTAATGCCCGACCTTCATCATCATTCCGAGCCGTGGTGGTAATCGTAATGTCTAGTCCTCTTAGTTTATCGATCTTATCGTATTCAATTTCTGGGAAAATAATTTGTTCACTAACTCCCATTGCAAAATTACCGCGGCCGTCGAAAGACTTGGGACTCAAACCTCTAAAATCTCTTATTCTTGGAATTGCTATATTCACGAGTCTTTCGAGGAATTCATACATTCGTTCCCCGCGCAGAGTGACTTTGCAACCAATTGGCCACCCATCTCGAATTTTAAAACCTGCTATACTTTTACGGGCCTTCGTAACTACTACCTTTTGACCACTAATTGATTCTAGATCGCTAGTCGCATTATCGAGTATCTTCTTGTCTGCTACAGCCTCACCCAAACCCATGTTTAGGACTACTTTGGTAACCTTTGGAACACGCATGGTATTGGTGAAACCAAATTGCTTAGCCAACTCGGGCACAACTTTATCCTTGTAATATTGTTTCAATTGAGCCATGACTGTTCCTCAATCTATAGACTGATTATTCGATGAGAAAATACGCTTCTTCACACCGTTTTCGTCCACTTGAATTTTTACCCTATCCGCAGCATTGCTCTCAGGGTTAAATATCGCCACATTTGAGATGTGGACCGCTGCTTCTCTTTCCACAATCCCTCCTGGCTGCCCCAGATTAGGGTTTGGCTTAGTATGTCTTTTCACCATGTTCACGCCGTTAACTGTTACACGATCCCCCGTCATCTGAGAAATAGTGCCACGTTTCCCTTTATCCTTGCCGGCAAGGATGATTACTTCATCTTCTCGTCTAAGCTTATTCATGTTATTTCTACTTTATCATTTGATATCTGCTGTCAGCAGAGTTTGTAATTCCTATAAAACTTCGGGCGCTAATGAGACAATTCTCATGAATTTTTCCGACCTAAGCTCACGCGTCACAGGCCCGAATACGCGAGTGCCTATCGGCGCATCCTGATTGTTTAGCAAAATTGCCGCATTATCATCGAATCGAATCAAGGAGCCATCGCCTCTACGAACGCCCTTTTTCGTTCTTACAACTAATGCAGACAAAACCTGGCCCTTTTTTACTTTTCCACGAGGAATCGCTTCTTTAACTGTAACCTTGATTACGTCCCCAATGCGGGCATATCTCCTATGCGAACCACCAAGCACCTTGATGCACATTACGCGTCTGGCTCCGCTATTGTCGGCGACGTCTAAGTAAGATTGCACTTGAATCATTAAAATACCCCATTTTGCACTTTAAAAAAGGCACAAAACTTTGTTAACTATTTTATAACTGTGTTGCTTTATCATCGATGGAAATTAAGGTCCAACTTTTCGTCTTGGAAATTGGTTTAACTTCCTTAATCGTAACTTCATCGCCCACAGAACATTCATTGTTCGCATCATGCGCATGGATTTTTGTTGATCTCTTAACAATTTTGCCATACACCGGATGTTTAACGCGGCGCTCTATGAGAACAGTAATGGATTTATCCATCCCGTTACTAACCACTTTTCCAACAGCAGTTCTCGCGCTTTTATTTAGGTTATCCACTTCTGTTTCAGACATTTTTACCCTTCACTCTCTTGCTGTGTTATCTCTATGTTCTTTTTCTCGGTAATTATTGTTTTCACGCGAGCAATGTCCTTACGGATAGAACTAATAAGATGAATCTGTCCCAGTTGACCCGAGCTATTTTGCATACGGTAATTAAACTGATCTTTATAAAGAGCTACTAAGTCGTCTTGTAATTCCTTTAGCGTTTTTTCTCGCAATTCTTGTGCTTTCATTACATCAGCGTCCGTTTAACAAAAGTAGTCTCAAAGGGCAATTTTGCTGAAGCGAGCGAGAAAGCCTCGCGCGCTAATTCCTCATTCACACCTTCAATTTCAAACATCACTCTTCCAGGTTGAATTTGCGCCACCCAATATTCAACAGATCCCTTGCCTTTACCCTGACGAACTTCTAAAGGCTTTTGTGTGATCGGCTTATCTGGAAAGACACGAATCCAAATTTTACCCCCGCGCTTGACACGCCTTGTCATAGCTCTTCTGGCAGCTTCAATTTGACGCGCTGTTAACCTTCCTCTTGATACAGCCTTTAAACCGTACTCGCCAAAATCAACCTTGCTGCCGCGATTTGAAAGTCCCCTATTCCTGCCTTTCATCATCTTTCGGAATTTTGTTCGCTTGGGTTGTAACACAATTTACCCCTCAAATATCTCTTAAGATCTATCTAATTTGCAGACTGCACCGGCTTGGGCACTATAGCGTCTTCCAGATCTAATATTTCACCCTTAAAAACCCACACCTTTACTCCGATAATCCCGTAAGTCGTGGATGCTTCTGAAGTAGCATAATCGATGTCTGCTCGAAGAGTGTGTAAAGGTACTCGACCCTCCCGATACCACTCCGATCGAGCTATTTCAGCACCACCAAGACGTCCACCTACCTGAACTTTGATACCTTCAGCCCCTTGACGCATCGCATTTTGCACCGCTCTCTTCATTGCGCGCCTAAACATAACTCGACGCTCGAGCTGTTGAGCTACGCTATCGGCAACAAGCTGGGCATCCAAGTCAGGTTTCCTTATCTCCTCAATATTGATCTGTACTGGAATTCCCATTTTTTCCGACAGAATCCTCTTAAGTTTTTCAACATCCTCGCCTTTTTTACCGATAACTATTCCTGGTCTGGCAGTGTATACTGTCACTTTCGCGGTTTTTGCAGGACGCTCTATATCAACACGAGAGACTGACGCATTCGCTAAACGCTTCTTCACATAATCACGCACCTGAAGGTCGACTAATAAGTTATTTGCATACTCCTCACCTTCGGCATACCAGACCGATGTGTGCTTCTTGACTATTCCAAGACGTATACCAATTGGATGTACTTTTTGACCCATCCGAATCTCCTAATTGTCAGCGACTGTAATTGATATATGACAAGAACGTTTAAGAATTCTGTCAGCACGTCCCTTAGCTCTTGGCATAATGCGTTTCATTGTCATACCTTCGTCTACATAAATTTCTGATATTTTTAATTCGTCTACATCTGCGCCTTCGTTATGCTCGGCATTAGCAATCGCTGAATTTAGAAGCTTTCTAATAACATCAGCACCTTTTTTACTGCTATAAGTTAACAAATTTAAGGCCTCCTCAACTTGCCGGCCTCGCACTTGATCAGCCACCAATCTTGCCTTCTGTGCCGACAGACGTGCGCCTCTTAATTTTGCTTGCACTTGCATACACTATGCTCCTAACGGACTTTCTTATCGGCCGCATGACCGCGATAGGTTCTTGTTTGGGCAAATTCGCCTAGTTTATGACCGACCATGTCTTCCGTGATAAAAACTGGAACATGCTGTCTACCATTGTGCACCGCTATGGTCAGGCCAAGCATTTCTGGAGAAACCATCGACCTCCGAGACCATGTCTTGATGGGCCTTTTATCCTTATTCTCTGCTGCTACCTGAACCTTCTTCAATAAATGAAGATCTATAAACGGTCCTTTTTTTAATGAACGTGGCACGAATAAATCCCCTATCAACTCTTGTTATTTACGACTAGCATTTCGACGACGAACTATCATGTTGTCTGTTCTTTTATTAGTTCGAGTTTTGTATCCCTTCGACGGCACTCCCCAAGGCGAAACTGGATGCCGGCCGCCTGAGGTCCTTCCCTCTCCTCCACCGTGTGGATGATCAACTGGGTTCATGGCGACGCCACGGACCGTTGGTCTGACCCCTCGCCAGCGTTTAGCGCCCGCCTTACCAAGTGATCTAAGAGAATGCTCAGAATTCGAAACTTCCCCTAGCGTCGCTCTGCAGTCGCTGAGGACTTTTCTCATTTCTCCAGACCGCAATCTCAGAGTCGCATAATCACCCTCTCGAGCAACCAATTGGAGAGAGGTACCAGCACTTCTCGCAATTTGTGCTCCTTTCCCAGGTTTCATTTCTAAACAGTGCACTGTGCTACCCAAAGGAATATTTCTGAGTGGCAAACAATTTCCTGGTTTTATAGGCGCATCGACGCCGGACTTAAGCTCCATACCCGCTTGTACTTTTGCTGGAGCTACTATGTAACGACGCTCACCATCAGCGTAAAGCAACAGAGCTATATTAGCTGAGCGATTCGGGTCATATTCAAGTCGTTCGATTTTCGCTGGAATACCATCCTTATCTCTGCGAAAGTCTATACGTCTATATTTTTGTTTATGTCCTCCGCCTTGATGCCTTCTTGTAATTCTGCCCTTGTTATTTCGACCACCAGACTTATTCTTTACGGACGTAAGAGGGGCATGTGGCTCCCCCTTATGCAAATCGGGATGCACAACTTTAACAACAAAGCGTCTCCCTGGAGACGTTGGTTTACACTTAACAACTGGCATAATTATTCCCCACCACTATTGACCCATATCAGAAAAATCGATCTCATGTCCCTGATCCAGCCTGACATAAGCCTTCTTCCAATTTGGACGGCGTCGCGTTTGACCACGCGCGTTTCGCTTGACCTTCCCCTTAACATTCAAAACCTGAAGCTCTAATACACTGACGTTGAACAACTGCTCAACTGCAATCTTAATCTCAGATTTTGTAGCGTCCTTTGCTACTTTAAAGGCATATTGGTTTGCAATCTCGCCAATAAGTGCGGACTTCTCAGAAACATGCGGAGCGATCAATACTTTGTAAATCCTTTCACTATTCACGCGATCATCTCCTCTACCTTTTTTAACGCTGGCACGGTGATCAACACGTTCTCAAAGTCAATCAAACTCACTGGATCTAGCCCACTGGAATCCAATACGTTTACCTTATGAAGGTTTCTAGCTGCGAGGTATAAATTTCGTTCAACTTGATCAGTCACAATCAATACATTACTTAAATCAAACTCACTCAACTTGGCGATGAGTTCTTTAGTTTTATGTGATTCAACTGAAAATTCACTAACAACAATTAATCGACCTTGACGAATAAGTTCCGACAGAATGCATTGCATCGCACCTCTGTACATCTTTTTATTCAATTTTTTACTATAGTCTCGAGGTCTCGCAGCAAACGTGACACCACCGGAGCGCCATATTGGGCTCCTAATTGTGCCAGCTCTAGCTCTTCCAGTTCCTTTTTGTCTCCACGGCTTTCTGCCCCCACCTCTGACCTCTGAACGATTCTTTTGTTTAACCGAACCCTGTCGCGATCCAGCCAAAAAAGTCACTACAGTCTGGTGAACCAACGGTTCATTAAAGTCGCGCCCAAAAGCATCATCAGAAATAGATATTTTTTCATTACCTGTGTCTTTTCCAGGTCTCGCTAACGCTAATTCCATGGACTAACCACCCCTCGCCTTTACAGCGGGCTTAACAATTAAATCAGCACCAGTTGCACCAGGAACGGCGCCTTTGATTAGCAATAGGTTATTCTCAGAATCAACACGAACAACCTCCAATGATTGTAAGGTTTTTTTAACAGACCCCATTTGACCTGCCATCTTTTTCCCTTTCCATACTTTACCCGGAGTTTGACATTGCCCGATAGATCCAGGCGCTCTGTGTGATATTGAATTGCCATGAGTGGCATCCTGCATACGAAAGTTATGACGTTTAACTCCTCCTTGAAAACCCTTGCCCTTTGATGTTCCAGTCACATCCACTTTTTGACCAGCTGTAAAATGATCTACTTTAAGTTCACTACCTAATCCGATATCTGCAAGGTCGTCGGTCCTAAATTCCCAAAGACCCAATCCGGCTGCTGTACTAGCCTTTGCAAAATGTCCGGCCTGAGCCTTATTAATTTTATTTGATGAACGTTCACCAGCTGTTACTTGAATAGCACTATAACCATCAGTTTCGAGTGTCTTAATTTGCGTAACTCGATTTGGTTGAATTTCAACAACTGTTACTGGGATAGAACTTCCATCCTCAGTAAAGACGCGAGTCATGCCGCTCTTCCGACCGACTAATCCAATTGACATGTTATTAACCTCATTGTGCAAGGGGCTAAAACCCGCTGTGGCCACTGACGTGTTGCACTTATGATCTCTCGCTTAAGAGAGAATAAGAAATTTCAGTGCTCCAAAACTTCAATTAAGGGCATTGGGGACTGAATACCCGAATGCCTGGTTATTAGTATACTTACTGAAGACTAATCTGGACTTCTACCCCAGCAGCTAAATCAAGCTTCATAAGGGCATCGACTGTTTTTTCGGTCGGTTCTACTATGTCCATCAATCTTTTGTGAGTTCGAATTTCGTACTGATCCCGAGCATCTTTGTTAACGTGCGGCGAAATCAATACCGTAAATCGTTCCTTATTGGTTGGCAATGGTATGGGCCCTTTAACCTGAGCACCCGTTCTCTTTGCCGTATCCACTATTTCCTGAGCTGAGAGATCAATTAATCTGTGATCAAAAGCTTTCAATCTAATTCTGATGCGTTGGTTTTGCATCCAAGTTACTCCGGAAATTCCATATAAAAGAACAAATTACAAATTTTTCCCTAGGCAAATACTTTAATTTTGCCAAAAAAGGATGCGAATTTTAGTTGTAGTGAGACTTTAAGTCAAGCAATTTGAGACTCTGTACGCCTGATTTTTCGTGGCTTCACAGTTATTCAAGACACTTTGATCTCACAAATATTTTGATGGTCAGAGTATTGACTCGCCACAACAATTACCAGTCTTCAGTTACTAAAGCATACGACCCATCATCTGCTGATATGAAACCCACGCAAATGATTTTTCATCCTTCAGTTGAAATCAGGACGCGGTATTATCAATTATTGAATCGGCTATGTTGCTCGGCACTTCTGCGTACTGCTTAAACTCCATAGTGTATGTGGCCCTACCCTGCGTAGCTGAACGCAAGTCAGTCGCATAACCAAACATTTCAGCCAAAGGAACATCAGCATTTATAACCTTACCAGTAGCACTGTCTTCCATTCCTCCGACCATCCCACGACGGCGATTGAGATCTCCCATAACATCACCCATATATTCCTCAGGGGTAACAACTTCTACCGCCATCATTGGCTCTAACAACGCTGGGTCTGCCTCTAAAGCTCCCTTTTTAAGAGCCTGAGATCCAGCTATCTTGAACGCCATCTCACTAGAATCAACGTCATGAAAAGAGCCATCATAAAGAGTTACTTTCATAGCCAAAAGTGGATATCCAGCCAAACATCCATTTTGCATTTGCTCTTGGACGCCTTTATCGACTGCTGGTATATATTCCCTCGGCACAACACCACCGACAATTTCATTGACAAATTCATAATCTGCATCTGGATCTAAGGGTTCTAGCCTCAACCAAACGTGTCCATATTGACCCCTGCCGCCCGATTGCTTTACATGCTTGCCTTCTATCTCTACGGTTCGTTTAATTGTCTCTCTATAGGCTACTTGCGGTTTACCGATGTTTGCCTCTACCGAGAATTCCCTTCTCATCCTATCAACCAAAACATCCAGGTGTAATTCGCCCATACCGGAAATTATAGTTTGACCAGACTCTTCGTCAGATTCAACGCGGAAAGATGGGTCCTCCTGCGCCAATTTGCCTAAAGCAATACTCATTTTTTCCTGATCAGCTTTACTTTTAGGTTCAACCGCTACCGATATTACAGGTTCTGGGAAATCCATCTTTTCCAGTGTAACCATGTCGTTAGGATCACATAAGGTTTCCCCGGTTGTTACATCCTTCAGACCAATTGCTGCAGCGATGTCTCCGGCAAGTACTTCTTTAATTTCTTCCCGTGAGTTTGAATGCATCTGCACCATGCGTCCCACTCTCTCTTTTCTACTTTTGAGTGGGTTGTATACAGTGTCTCCAGAACTGAGTGACCCAGAGTAGACTCTAAAAAACGTCAAGGTCCCAACATAAGGGTCAGTTGCAATCTTAAATGCTAGAGCTGCGAATGGTGCGTCATCATTGGCCTCACAAGTAGTTGCTTCTCCATCATCCTTAATTCCCTCAATTGCCTTAACTTCTGTTGGTGCAGGCATATAGTCAACCACCGCATCAAGCACTGCTTGAACACCCTTATTCTTAAATGCGGAGCCACAAAGCACTGGGACAATCTCGTTAGCGAGGGTCCGCTCTCGGATAGCTTTCATGAGTTCCTCTTCAGCGAGATCTCCTTCTTCAAGGTATTTCTCCATCACTTCTTCGTTAGCTTCAGCAGCTGCTTCCAACATATGTTCTCTCCACTCATTGCAGAGAGACTGCATGTCTTCAGGAATATCCTCATATTGGAAAGAGGTACCCTGGTCTTCCTCACTCCATACAATTGATTTCATCTTTACTAGGTCAATTACGCCTTTAAATTCATCTTCTGCGCCTATCGCCAGCTGAAGTGGGACGGCATTTGCGCCCAATCGTTCTTTCATTTGTCCAACAACTTTGAGGAAGTCGGCGCCAGCCCTATCCATTTTATTAACAAATACCATACGAGGAACTTCATAACGATTAGCTTGACGCCACACCGTTTCCGTCTGAGGTTGAACTCCGGAAGAAGCGCATAACACAACCACAGCACCATCCAGAACTCGAAGAGACCTCTCAACTTCGATGGTGAAATCAACGTGTCCCGGTGTGTCAATAATGTTTATACGATGTTCGTCGTACTGGCTATCCATGCCGTTCCAGAAACAAGTCGTCGCAGCCGAGGTGATCGTAATTCCTCGCTCCTGCTCCTGCTCCATCCAATCCATCACCGCAGCGCCATCATGAACTTCCCCAATTTTATGAGATATCCCAGTATAGAAAAGTACGCGCTCAGTAGTAGTGGTCTTTCCCGCATCCACGTGTGCCGCTATGCCTATATTGCGGTAGCGGCTAAGGGGGTGTTTTCTCGACACAGTTTTACCCTCAAATAGTAATTAGTTAAAAACGATAATGTGAAAAAGCTCGGTTTGCTTCGGCCATTCGATGCACGTCTTCGCGCTTTTTAACGGCACTTCCTCTTCCTTCTGATGCATCTGCTATTTCTCCAGCCAATCTTAGTGCCATTGATTTTTCTCCACGACCCCTCGCGTGCTCAACCAACCAACGCATCGCAAGAGCATTTCGTCTTTCAGCTCTGACCTCAACAGGCACTTGGTAAGTAGCTCCGCCCACTCGACGGGATTTTACCTCAACCATAGGAGCTATGGCTTCAAGGGCTTTTTCGAAGATATCTAGGGGTTCTGAACCGGTTTTTTCTGAAACAACATCTAGCGCACCGTAGACGATTTTTTCAGCAATTGATTTTTTGCCGTCAACCATTACGTGATTCATGAACTTCGCTAATATTTTGCTACCGAATTTTGGATCAGGTAAAACTTCTCGTTTTGCTACTACGCGTCTTCTAGGCATTGCATTGACCTCTATGCTAATTCAGGTTGATCCAGAATTTCCTAACGCTCGCTGCTGGAAATCTGGCCTTACTCAGACTTACTTTATCTAAGTTGAAGAAAGTAAGTCAGACACTCTTTTTTGTAATGATTGTCCTATCAAAAAACTATTTTGGGCGTTTTGCACCATACTTCGACCGACCCTGTTTTCGGTCCGAAACGCCAGACGTATCCAGGCTGCCCCTTACAGTATGATATCGAACCCCCGGCAAATCCTTTACCCTTCCGCCTCGTATCAAGACGACGGAGTGTTCTTGCAGATTGTGGCCTTCACCACCTATATAAGACGTAACCTCATAACCGTTTACCAACCTGACTCGACAAACTTTACGTAGCGCAGAATTTGGTTTCTTTGGCGTAGTTGTATAAACACGAGTGCAAACACCCCTCTTTTGAGGAGAACCTTGCAAAGCTGGTACGTCGCTTTTGGCGACCTTACTTTTTCTAGGCTTTCGAACTAATTGATTTATGGTTGACATCTTTAGACTCTTTCACAGCAGGTTATTATTTCAATGAAACCAAAGGAGGCGAGAGTTTAATAATCTCACCTCTTCTAGTCAACTTCTTTAATTCGCGATAACAGGCCTCAAGAACTTTTCGATTCTTCAGTTATTTCCTCGTTTAACGCTTCGCTGAGCGCCGCCTCCACATCACTCAAACTAACCTCCGACTCAGAATCTCTATGATAGCCCGCCTTTCGAGCCTCATGATAGGCCAGCCCGGTGCCAGCTGGGATCAGGCGACCCACAACCACATTTTCTTTTAATCCACGGAGATAGTCGCGCTTTCCGGTGACTGCGGCCTCGGTGAGAACACGTGTGGTTTCTTGGAAAGATGCGGCGGATATGAATGAATCGGTAGCAAGAGATGCTTTGGTAATGCCCAATAACATTCGATTGAATTTCGCCGGCAATTTTCCATCGTTAACTAACTCATCATTGATTTCCAAGATTTGAGTAAACTGCAACTGCTCCCCCTTTATGAGGGTAGAATCTCCAGGTTGGGTAATCTCAACTTTTCTTAACATTTGTCGGACAATTACCTCGATATGCTTATCATTAATTCGAACGCCTTGCAGTCTATACACATCCTGCACTTCGTTAACGATATATTGCGCTAGCGCCTCTACACCCTTTAGTCTCAAAATATCATGAGGCGCTGGCGGTCCCTCTGAAACAATTTCCCCTTTTTCAATATATTCTCCCTCGAAAACCGTCATTGTCCGCCATTTTGGAATTAGTGTCTCGTAATGGTCAGAGCCATCAATCGGATTGACGCCATCTTTCGGCGTAATAACCAAGCGTCTCTTTCCTTTTGTTTCCTTACCAAAGCTTACGGTTCCCGAAATCTCTGCCAAAATTGCTGGTTCTTTCGGTTTTCTAGCCTCGAATAAATCGGCTACTCGAGGCAGACCGCCTGTTATATCACGAGTTTTGGATCCTTCCTGCGGAATTCTCGCAATAAAGTCACCGATATTTAACTCAGAGCCATCTTTTAAACCGATAATGGCATTAGCCGGAAGAAAATAGTGGGCTGGGACATTAGTTCCAGGCAAACAAACTTCTTTACCTTTTTTGTCCACAACATTTACTGCTGGCCTTATCTCTTTAGCTGAAGCAGCACGTTCAGCTGGGTCAATTACGGAAATACTTGATAGGCCAGTAATTTCATCTGTTTGCTCCCGCACTGTTATACCCTCGTCCATGGCTTCAAAGGACACTTTGCCGGCAACCTCCGAGACTATCGGATGTGTATGCGGATCCCAATTAGCAACAATTTGTCCGGCCTCAACCTCATTTTTTTTGCCGATTGAAATGATTGCACCATATGGTAGTTTATATCTTTCTCGCTCCCTACCATTTGTATCATTGACAATTAGCTCTCCAGACCGAGAAACCACAACCAAATTTCCCTTTGAGTTTTCTACCGTTTTCATGTTGTTAAGGTGTATAGTGCCAGCGTTTTTCACTTGAATATTGTCACTCGCTGTAGCTCTCGAAGCAGCGCCTCCTATATGAAATGTTCGCATTGTCAGCTGTGTGCCAGGCTCACCTATCGACTGTGCAGCAATTACGCCGACCGCTTCCCCCACGTTTGCGACATGGCCGCGAGCTAAATCTCTTCCGTAGCACAAACTACAAATTCCAAATCTGGTTTCACAAGTTATTGGAGATCGAACGTAAACCTGATCAACTCCGCGAGTCTCGAGAATTTCTACCATTTTCTCATTTATCATAGTTCCAGCTTCTGCAATAACGCTATTGTCTTGATCAACGACATCCGAAGCTAATACTCTACCCAATACTCTGTCACCAAGCGGTGCGATGATGTCACCTCCCTCAATGATAGGTGACATGGCTAGTCCTTGGTCGGTTCCGCAATCATTCTCAGTTATAACTAGATCTTGCGATATATCGACCAGACGTCGAGTTAAATAACCAGAGTTAGCAGTCTTCAGTGCTGTATCTGCCAAACCTTTTCTCGCTCCATGAGTTGAGGTAAAGTATTGAGAGACACTTAGCCCTTCCCTAAAGTTAGCAGTTATTGGAGTCTCAATAATTGAACCGTCTGGTCGAGCCATTAGACCTCTCATACCCGCAAGTTGACGGATCTGAGCTGGAGAGCCTCTGGCTCCAGAATCTGCATAAACATATACTGAATTAAAAGATTCTTGCTCCTCTTTGTCCCCATCCTTGTTTACGACCGATTCGCTTGAGAGACCCTCCATCATGGATTTTGCTACAATGTCGTTCGCGCGCGACCATATGTCTATTACTTTGTTATATTTCTCTCCTTGAGTAACAAGGCCAGATGCAAATTGAGCTTCAATCTCTTCTACTTCGGAATTAGCCTGGCCAATTATTTTCGCCTTCTCCTCTGGGATCACAAAGTCATTAACACCAATCGAAGATCCTGATCTTGTAGAGTATGCGTAGCCGGTGTACATCAATTGGTCTGCAAAAATTACTGTTTCTTTTAAACCAATATTGCGATAGCAAGCATTAAGAATTTGAGAAATGGGTTTTTTTGCCATCTTTTTATTTACCATTGAAAAAGGCAAACCCGCGGGCACGATATTATAGAGTAACACCCGGCCAACAGTGGTATCGAAAATTTCACTGGTCTCTTCTAGGTCTCCATTCTCATTTTCAAGTTTCTCAACGACCCGTACCTTAATCTTAGCCTGCAAGTGAACTTGATTGGTATCGTATGCTCTTTGCACCTCCTTTGCGTCAGCAAATATCATGCCCTCTCCCTTTGCATTTATTCTCTCTCGAGTCATGTAATACAATCCTAGGACCACATCCTGTGAAGGCACAATTATTGGCTCACCATTAGCAGGAGCTAGGATGTTATTTGTCGACATCATCAACGTGCGAGCCTCTAGCTGAGCTTCCAGCGTTAAGGGGACATGAACAGCCATCTGATCACCATCAAAGTCTGCATTATAAGCGGCGCAAACTAACGGATGCAGTTGAATTGCTTTTCCTTCAATCAGCACAGGCTCAAAGGCTTGTATGCCAAGTCTATGCAGGGTCGGGGCTCTGTTCAGAAGTACTGGGTGCTCCCGTATTACTTCAGCAAGTATGTCCCAAACCTCGGCGGTCTCCCTTTCCACCATTTTCTTTGCAGCTTTAATGGTGGTGGCTAAACCTCGGCGTTCGAGCTTCCCAAAAATAAATGGTTTGAATAATTCCAAAGCCATTTTTTTCGGCAAACCACATTGATGAAGCTTCAGAGCCGGGCCAACCACAATAACCGAGCGACCGGAGTAGTCTACCCGCTTCCCGAGTAGATTTTGTCTAAATCTCCCCTGCTTACCTTTAATCATATCTGCCAATGACTTAAGAGGTCTTTTATTCGAGCCTGTTATTGCTCTTCCCCTACGTCCGTTATCGAGAAGTGCGTCGACGGCTTCTTGCAACATTCGCTTCTCGTTTCTGACAATAATATCCGGTGCATTTAAATCAAGCAGACGCTTTAATCGATTGTTTCGATTGATTACTCGCCGATAAAGATCATTCAAGTCTGAGGTGGCAAAACGCCCTCCATCAAGCGGAACCAAAGGACGAAGATCGGGAGGAAGTACCGGAAGGACATTCATTACCATCCATTCTGGTTTGTTTCCTGACTCATCAAACGCTTCCAAAAGTTTTAAACGCTTGGATAGTTTTTTCAATTTGGTTTCTGAATTAGTCGCTGGAATTTCTTCTCTTAATCTTGCGACCTCGCTTTCAACATCCATATCTTTCATGAGGGCCTGAACTGCCTCGGCCCCCATTTTTGCCTCGAATTCGTCGCTGAATTCTTCCATCGCCTCGTAGTATTGTTCGTCTGTTAAGAGCTGACCTTTTTCTAGCGTTGTCATTCCTGGATCGGTGACCACGAATGACTCGAAGTAGAGAATTCGCTCAATATCTCTCAAAGTCATGTCCAACAAAAGTCCGATACGAGAAGGTAATGACTTTAAAAACCAAATATGCGCGACTGGACTCGCGAGTTCGATATGACCCATTCGATCACGACGAACTTTTGAGAGAGCGACCTCAACACCACATTTTTCGCAGATTACGCCTCTATGCTTAAGGCGCTTGTATTTGCCACATAAACATTCATAGTCTTTGACGGGACCAAAAATTTTGGCACAAAAAAGCCCATCTCTTTCTGGCTTAAACGTTCGATAGTTTATTGTTTCTGGCTTTTTTACCTCTCCAAATGACCATGATCTAATCATTTCTGGTGAGGCGAGACCAATTCGAATGGAATCAAACTCATCAGATTGAGTCTGCGATTTTAGCAAGCCTAAAAGGTCTTTCATTCTATTCCCTCCCCTGAAAACCGTTGTCTAAATCAGCTTCAGGTCAAAATAATCAACAATTCTTCTTAAAAGTCTTCTCAATCCTTCATAGCAGCCAGAGCTACTTACTTATGTCCAGCTCCATATCGATCCCAAGCGATCGAATCTCTTTCACTAAAACGTTGAAAGACTCAGGCATCCCAGGCTCCATTTGATGGTCACCATCAACAATGTTTTTATACATTTTGGTACGCCCTGCCACATCATCGGATTTTACCGTTAGCATTTCTTGTAATGTGTAAGCAGCCCCATAAGCTTCGAGAGCCCATACCTCCATCTCTCCGAAACGTTGACCACCAAATTGCGCTTTTCCGCCAAGAGGTTGTTGAGTTACCAAGCTATAAGACCCAGTGGATCTGGCGTGCATTTTGTCGTCAACCAAATGATTGAGTTTTAGCATATACATTATGCCTACGGTCACCGGCCTATCAAACGACTCTCCGGTCCTTCCGTCATATAGTGCAACCTGGCCACTGTCATCCAGCTCAGCCAGGCTTAGCATTTCCTTGATTTCTGACTCAGCCGCACCATCAAACACCGGAGTAGCCATAGGAACTCCTTGTCGCAGATTACTAGCTAATTCCAAAACTTCAGCATCACTTAGGGATTTTATGTTTTCAGGACGCTCACCTATTTTGTTATATATTTCAGTCAAAAGTTTTCTAACTTCTGATACTTTCTTTTGCGCATCAACTAAGCGGCCTATCCGCTCTCCAAGACCCTTCGCTGCAGCACCAAGGTGAGTCTCAAGTATTTGTCCCACGTTCATTCGTGATGGAACACCCAGAGGGTTCAACACTATGTCAACAGGCTCTCCATTTTCATCATAAGGCATGTCTTCCACCGGCATAATGACTGAAATGACTCCTTTGTTACCATGACGTCCTGCCATTTTATCACCTGGTTGAATACGCCTTTTTATTGCCAAATACACTTTAACAATTTTCAGCACTCCAGGAGCAAGGTCATCTCCCTGTATTAACTTGTTCTTTTTATCCTCAAATCTTTCTTCGAGCTCCGCCCTCCGCTCTTCTAACTGATCAGCGGCAAGCTGAATTTGCCCGTTTAATTTATCATTAACC
>CACJAW010000024.1 GCA_902591495.1 uncultured Pseudohongiella sp. | reverse complement strand
AACATAAAGTCGCAACTCCAGTAAATTGGCGTCACGGTGAGGATGTTATTATTGTTCCGGCTGTATCAGATGAAGAAGCAAAGGAAATGTTTCCGGAGGGCTGGAACACCATAAAACCATATCTACGAACCGTCAAACAGCCATCAGATTAAGCGTTTTATAAGTAATTTTAAAAAGCCGGATAAAAACCGGCTTTTTAATTAACAGATTAATCAACTAATGGAATGCGATTGTCTGGGTCGGGTCTGAATATTAGGTAGGAAAGGTCAGTTTCTAACTCACTGAACCAATGGGGTGTGTGTCCGGGAATCACAATTACATCTCCCGGGACGACCCTCCGGCTGACACCATTTTCGATAGCAGCTCCGCGAACCCAGTTTTCATTTTCCTGTCGCGCTTCTGTCATTGTGCCGCCCGTAACCAGCGTCGCATAACCACTCAACATGTAATAGATTTCAGTAGTGTTAACTTGGTGTAAATTTGAGCCACCAGGAAACTCTTTGGGTCGAAATACACCGTAGACCCCGATTCGATAATCACCGGTTACTTCAACGCTTTTTATCGGTCGGTCGCTCACTCGATCTCTGGGCAAATTGTCGATGAATTTGGTGATATCTTCAGAGGTCACATCAGTTGCGATCGGAGGCAACGGTGGAGGAGGTGTTTGCGCGTAAACATAAGTGAGATAAGACGATACACTTATCGAAATTGCACAGCAAAATCCGATTAAATATTTATTTCGCATATAAGTTCCTGCTTTGTCGGTCAAAGGTTGGTACGTCTAGTTGTTGTTCAATTTAAAAGCTACCATTTCCGGACTATGACTGCGGTCACCAATAGATACAAGGAGATATTGTTCACCGTCATGAAGGTAGCTCACAGGCGGGCTAGTGGTGCCAGCTTCAAGTTCAATTTCCCAAACAGTCTCACCCGTCTGTTTGTCGTAAGCGCGGAACCAAGGACCACCGCTATTTGTGGCTATTTCGACAGGCATGTCGAATGGTATCCTGCCACCGGGTCGCAAATTAGTTAGGCCCTCACCGACAAACAATAAAGATCCAGTAACAAGAGGCGCAGGTCTACCTGGCACACCAAGCTTTTCCAAATTCAAATGAGCAATTGCAGGGTTGTCTATCGGCCCATCCCCATTTGCCACCATCCAAACGTGCTCACCGGTATTCATATCGATAGCTGTAATTCTTCCGTAGGGAGGCTTAAATAAAGGTAGACCCTGAGGGCCTGCAATCCAGCGACGCGACCCCTTTGTGTAAGCTAGATTGGTGTTGTCTGGATCACCAGGGAAAATGTCTGCAACAAATGGTGAAGTGATTGAAGGTATGTATAAATATCCAGTTTCTGGATCAAAAGCAGCCCCCTGAACGTCAGCTCCTCCTTGTGAACCCGGTAACTGAATAGTCCCTTGCGTGCCGTTTTCGGTAGCGACTGAGGGTGGTGTGAAAACCGGGCCAGTGACGTAGTTCTCAAAAATGGCTAACGCCTCTGCTCGAAGTTCTGGCGTAAAATCTATCAGGTTCTCCTCAGTAGCTCCTTGTCTGTCAAATGGGGCAGGTTTAGTCGGAAAAGGCTGCGTGGGAGATGTGACTTCGCCTGGAACTGTCGACTGCGGCACTGGTCTTTCCTCAATTTCCCAAACAGGCTCCCCAGTTTCTCTGTCAAAAACAAACGCGAACGCTTGTTTGGTGAGCTGTGTAATTGCTTTAATTTCTCGACCATCGACGGTGATATCCATTAGGATTGGCGCTGCAGGTGGATCATAATCCCAAAGTCCATGATGAACAGTTTGGAAATGCCAAACTCTTTCGCCGGTTTCAACGTCCACTGCGACTAAGCTTTGGCTAAATAGGTTGTCACCAATCCTATGGCCGCCATACATATCGTTTGTTGAGGAGGAAATAGGCATATACACCATGCCTAACTCAGCATCCGCACTGAATAACGCCCAAACAGGAGCATGACCTGTATATGACCAAGAGCGATCTTGCCAAGTCTCTGTTCCGAACTGTCCTTCCTGAGGGATTGTATTGAAGGTCCAAAGTTCTTCACCAGTCCTGACGTCAAAGGCATGAACGTCCCCGCGATAGGCCTCCTTCGCGTCAAATGTGTCTGACATGGATTGACCCAGAACGATTACATCACGTACAACCATCGGGACACCGCCCCAGCGGTATCGTTCAAATTCTGGCGGCATGAATTGTAAATCGACACGACCATTGGCTCCAAAATCAGGATAAAGTTCGCCTGATTCAGCATTAAGCGCATAAAGATAGGTGCCTCTCTGGACTATTATTCTTTCATCATCGCCGTCAGTCCAATAGGCGACGCCTCGAGTTGGTGCTCCGGGAAGTCCGTCCGCCCCACCTGGTGGTTCCTGGATCCAAATTGTCTCTCCCGTACCCGGGTCGAAAGCTTCTACTAGGCCAACTCCGTTAGTGACGTAAGCGACGCCGTTTTTTACTATGGGTGCTGCATTCCACGTATTCGAGTACCGCTGTCTCGGGTTAATGTTGACATAATATTCATCAAGGGCGGGTCGGCGCCATACGATTTCCAACGAGTCGATGTTGTCCGCATTTATCTGGTCGAGTGGCGTGTACTTTGTGCTTCCGATGTCTGCTCCGTAGGCGTCCCATTCTCCCGGGGTTGTGCCGATCCCAGCTTTGGGATACTCGATAGCGGCAGTGTTCTCCCCTTCTGCGTCAGGTAGGGCTGCCGGATTCAGACCCTCGGAGGAAGGCGGCTCGCTGTCGCAGCCAACGGCAAGAATTAATGGTGTCAGAATAAGTATTCGATTGAATGCACGGCTTAGTATCATTTTTATTATCACTATGTTTGAGAAAGTTTTAATCCTAAAAGCACTCCCTTGATTCTACATGAAAACAAGGAAAAACTATGTATACTCGAGACCAACTGAAGAAAATACAATTTTTCGATATTATCGTGCAATAGCCCGTTAATCTGATTTGACATGGAGCTCCAATGACTAATTCACAATTAATTTCACGACGAGAATTACTAGTCAGCCTGAGCGCTTCAGCTCTTCTGCCTTACCCTGCAATCCTGTCTGCAGCCGAAAATAAAATGCGTGGTGCCTTGATGATTCTCAGTACTCCATACACTGATGATGATCAGGTAGATTTTGAGGATTTGGCAAAAGAAGTCCGATTCTGTGCTCAATGTGGAGTGCAGGGTGTTGTTTGGCCTCAAAATTCAAGCGAACAGCGGTACCTGAGTAGCCAAGAAAGGATGAGGGGATTTGAAGTTATTGCCGAGGCGAGTCGAGGAACCGGGATGTCGGTTGTTTTCGGAGTTCAAGCAGATGATACGCAAGGAATGATTAATTACGCAGAATTTGCCGAATCGTTGAACCCAGATGGCATGATTGCCATACCGCCTACAACCGCAAATTCATTGTCAGAGATTCGAGACTACTACAAGGCATTGTGTGACATTACTGCTAAACCTATTTTCGTTCAGACCAGTGGGGGACCTGATATAGAGTTGACCATTGAATTTCTCGTTGATTTAGCCAGAGAATTTCCACAATGCGGCTATATCAAAGAAGAGTATGGTAACGTCCACGAGAGGATGTTGGCTCTTCAAAAGTATCAGCCTGATCCAATACTTAGCATTTTTGGTGCGACTCTCGGTCGTGGCTGGTTATATGAAATGCGAATAGGCACAGATGGAGTAATGACTGGCGGAGCGATGTATGCTGATGTCTATGCCAAGTTATGGGACTTCTATGAGAAGGGTGATGAATTGTCTTTAAGGGATTGCTACTCAAAACTTTTGCTAATACAAAATTTAGATAATTTAATTCCTGGCGTGCGCCTTTGGGTCATGCAAAAGAGAGGTATCTTTAAAACGACAAAATCGCGGCGGGGTGTATACAGTTTTTCTTCAATGCAAATTGCGGAGATTGAGTATCGATACAATGCTTTGGAGCCTTATCTAGTTACGTAAGTCTCTGGAGATTATTCATCGTCCAATAAGTTGTTGCTGAAGTTTAGGGTAACTACTTTCCTCAGAGAGCCAAATGGAAAGGAAATCTCTTGTAAATTGCGGGGTTTTTATTTCGCCGATCCGTTCAAAATTGTAATGAAAAACACTCTCTAGATTATCACCAACTTTCAAAATGATGACGTCTCCTCTGATCACACTTGGGAGAAACTCTTCGAGCTTTGCAAGCCATTCGCTACTTTCATCAGAGAGTAGGCCAAGCTTTTCCCATTCCTCACCGGTTCTGGAAATAAATTCGTCTCCGTCAATAGCTCGTCGATATTCAATTTTCAAGGCAAGCCCAGGTTCCACTCCTTCATAGGATCCTGATGTTGTATAAATGGCGCTGTCATAGATTCTCCAAAAAAATACGCGGAGTTGCGCCTCGCCAACTAACCGGAGATCCTGCAGAGGGTCTTTAAATTCTGCGGCAAAGCTAGAAAGAATGGAAAATAAAAAGCTAGCGCATATGCAGTCTTTCAGTAAAATTTTCATGCGATACCATAAATAAAATTGGAAAGCTTACAGACCATACAAGAACAAGGACCAGTATCGAAAAAAGATAAGGCTCGCCGAAAGTGACAGCTCCCAAACGTTCACCAACCGCATAATTGAGAGGCAAGGCGGTTGCGCCAAGCCCAAAGGCGACCAGTTTGTTCTTGCCTATAAACGAAAGAGACAGGGGAATGGTGGTGCTAAAATTAATCCACAATACGATCAGCCAGAGGGGAATAATTAAGCTTGAGTCGGGGAAGTTGAAAATTCCGAAAAAGGTGAGGCTACTGTCGATGGTAATTCCGATAATGGCTGGGAGTAATACCTGATGTACTTTGAGATCACCAATACGTAAAAGACATGCTAAATAAATGAGTAAACTGGGTAATGTTAAGTGGATTAAGGAGTCTCTTCCCAGAACCAAGCCTACCCACAACAAATTAAAGATAATAAGGTTGAGAGGTTTAGAAGTAACAATCTGTTTGATGGCTTGCACTTTTCTAATATCAAATATGAGGCGCTTTGCTCATAAGTATCTGTGAGGCACTAATCCGGCGCTCCAGAAAACCACCTTCACAATATCCGAGATAGTACGACCAGAGGTTAAAGAACCGGTCGTCGTAACCTAGCTGTCTGAGGAAGTCTTTTTTATCTATTAGGTTTTCATGCCAATGAGAGAGTGTTTTTGCATAATCTAGCCCAATATCTCTAACATCTCTGAAAATCAATTCGGTTGAATTAGTAATTATCTTTGAGATCAGAAACAGCGATGGTAAGAATCCACCCGGGAAGATATGTTTCTGTATAAAGTCTTCACTATTTTTGTAAGCCTTATAACGTTGGTCGGCGATGGTAATTGCCTGAAGCATCAGTAACCCGCCTGGTTTGAGTAAATTGTTAAGCTTGCCAAAATACTCACTAAGATATTTCCTTCCTACGGCTTCGATCATCTCTACTGAGACGACTTTTTCGTACTGGCCATCGAGCAAACGATAATCCTGCGAGAGTAATTCAATCTTTTGAGAAAGTCCTTGCGAGGCGATCTTATTTTTAGCATAGCGAAATTGCTCGTCGGATATTGTTGTGGTTGTCACCTTACAGCCGTAATTTTTCGCAGCGAACATCGCAAGACCACCCCAGCCCGAGCCAACCTCAAGTAAATGATCACTCGCCCTTAAATCTAATTGTTCGCAAATACGAGTGAGTTTTTTAACCTGAGCCTCTTCTAGAGAAAGATGCTCCGATGCATAAAGTGCAGAGCTATACTGCATCTTCGGGTCCAAGAAAGATTGATACAAATCGTTCCCAAGGTCATAGTGCGCGAGAATATTCTTTTTGGCTTGTCTTTTTGAATTTAAGCGCTTCAAGTGCCTAATTACTTTAAACGGCTTTAAAAAGAGGCCAAAGCGGCTGTCCCAGTAGTCCATCATTGAGAGGTTTCTTGAAAAAAATCGAGTTACTTGGGTAATATCTGGCGAGGTCCACCAACCATCCACAAAAGCCTCTCCCGCAGCGGTGTTACCTCCGAGAAGAGCTCGTAAGTATGCCCGTTGGTCAAGCACATCCGCTTCAGCTCGAAGTTCAGCTTCCGGGTCTCCCACTTCCGCAACAACCTGCCCATTTTCTTTAAGCAAGAAGTGGCCCTCTGAGGCTTTACTTAAAACCTTAAAAAGAAGGGAGCGGACAAGCGCTATTCTTTTCGAAGTTTGATATGTCCGAGCGCTCGAAGAATCAATAGAGAAGTTATTTTGGCTCATACTGTGACTGCTTTCCTCTCAACTACAATTTAGAAGGATGCTTATAAAACGGCACCCGTTTAAGCAATAATTTTAAAGCCTGCCAGTATATTCCCATCATGACCGTTAAAGTTTGCATGGGAGTTCTTAACAGGGTGCGGGTGAGTGCCGAATTATTCAAAGGTTTTCTGCGTAACCGTAAAGTGGCGTCAAAGACTTTGTCGCTTGTCTTTTGGCTAAAACTTTCAATATGGATTACGCAAGGACTTTCGTAATTATTTGGAGGATTGATTATCCACTGATAAGTCTGCTCCATGGGGTTAAAGGGAGAAACATGAAATTCTTTAGGGTGCTGCTTCAAGTCATCAAGATCGAGAGCATAGTAATGCTTCTCACGCCATGGTGTGTTACTGACCTCTGCCAACATGTGCGTACACCTGCCTTCCTTCTTAACAAAGTAAACGTTCAACGGGCTGAAATAGAGCCCAAAGTACCTTAAATGAGCTAGCAGGAACACTTCGTTTCCAAGCTCTTCCATTGGACATTTTAATTCTTCGGATAACTTTGCCCTAACGGCCTCAGCAATGTCTTCATGATCGCTAATTATGTAATCGTCGCGTTTGAATCGCGCCCAACTAAACGCACGAAAACTTAGCTGCCAAAAGGCCTTAACAACTCGAGGAATCTCATCGACTTTCAGTAGAAACATAAACAATGGGTAATCAAAATTGTGGCTTCTTGGACTAAATCGGCGATGTCGGACGGTGCCCTCATAAATCGCACTTTCGAAATTTGATTCAGGGTTGTTGGTCATAATTTTTCGCCAAATCGAGCAGCGACATCCAAAGCACTTTTAACACCATCTTCATGAAAGCCACTATACCAATATGCCCCACAGTAATGAAACCGATCGACGCCACAGATTTCTCTTCGGCGAGACTGGGATTGAATTGCTTGATAGGAGTAGATGGGATGAGAGTATTTGAGTTCCCTTAAAATTTTTTCTGGGTCAATCTTGTGCCTTGCATTTAAAGACACAAGAAGGGGTAATTCGCTTTTGATCGATTGCAATATATTCATGCAGTAAGTCACGAGTGGCGGTTGCTCTGCACTTTGCTCTCCAGCGAGAAAATTCCAGCTCGCCCACGCTAATTTCCTATCAGGCATGAGAGTGTCATCACAGTGCAGTATGACGTCATTTTCCTGATAGGAGAGCCCACTTAAAATATCCTTCTCAATAGCAGCAGGTTCCTCTATGAGGTTGAGAGCCTGATCGCTGTGACAGGCGAAAATGACCTGGTCAAACTCGTCGGCACCTCCAGCATGGCGAATTTCGATAGAGGACTCTTTCCTGATTACTTGATCCACTGGGCAGTTCAGCTTTATTCGGTCTTCGAAGGGAGAGATTAAGGGCTTAACGTAAGTTTTTGACCCGCCTTTGATCACATACCACTGGGGCCGATTTTTGATATCGAGCAGGCCATGGTGGTGAAAAAATTTTACAAAGAATTCGATTGGGAACTCTTCGGCTTGCTGCAAGCTGCAAGACCAAATTGCAGCAACCATGGGCAACAAATAATTATTTTTGAAGGTGTCACTTAATTTGTGGACAGCAATAAAGTCACTTAACTTGAGTGGCTCTGAATGATTGTTTTCAATATACGCCTTTGCAGCCTTGTTGAATTTCAGAATGTCGAGGACAAGCTGGTAAAATTTTGGTCTGAAAAAATTGAGTCTTTGAGAAAACAGCGTATTTAGATTATGACCGTTATATTCTAAATTCAGCCTGTCGTTCCTTACGCTGAAGCTCATCTCTGTTGGTTGAAGGCTAACGTCAAGTTTTGACATCAATTTTAGGAAGTTGTCGTAGTTTCTGTCGTTCGAAACTATAAAGCCAGTATCAACCAAGAACGTTTGATCCTTGTGATGCACTTCAACCGTGTTGGTGTGCCCACCAATGTAGTTGTTAGCTTCGAAAATAGTTATTTGATGGTTTCGATGCAATAGGGATGCGCAGGTTAAACCTGATATACCGCTCCCGATAATTGCGATTTTTTGTGCGTTCATTAGAGATCTAAAATTTTATTATGTGAGGACTCTCGCAATCAAGAACTGCTGGACTCGGTTAGGCAGAATAGAGATTAGTTTAAGGATGGAGGTGAAACGGCTAGGGAAATGTATTTCCTGTTTTCTTGCTGCTAAGCCCGCTCGGATCTTCTCGGACGCGAATTTAACATCAACCCGCATAGGCATTGGGAAATCGTTTTTGTCTGTAAGGGGGGTCTCAACAAATCCCGGAGCGATATAACTTACGTGAATATCTGATGACTTTAAGGATATTTGAAGGGTTCGGGAAAGATACTCAATCGCCGCCTTTGACGCACCATACGCTTCTGCCCTTGGAAGAGGAAGATAGCTAGAGCTGCTTCCCATTAATCCAATTATGCCTCCGGGTTTAACCTTCGGAATAAGCAACTGAAGGCAGTTGGCTATGCCGATACAGTTGGTTCTTAAAACTCTTTCGAACATTTCAGCATCAAACTGCTTTGCGTTGATGTATTCGCACGTGCCGGCATTCAGAATTATCGCGTCAAGTTCGTCTAGGCCCTGCAGAGAGCTCTCAACCTCACTCAGGTTCGCAGCGTCGAAAGCATGCGTCTCGGAATGATCCTGATATTTGTTACTTAATAGGTCAAGGGTCGCGGAGTTCCGACCGCAGCAGTGAACGTAATGTCCGTCGTCTAGGTAATCGGTTGCGAGCTGAAGACCGATTCCTGAAGTGGCCCCTGTTATCAGGACCTTCACGATCTATCGGGCCACTCTTTGTTTAATTTTTTGAATGATCTTTCCGAGCAGGGGTAGGTGTTCGTATAGAAGGGAGCCCATGTCAAAATAATCGCGGTGATAGTAGATCTTTCCGTTTCTTGTCTTCAAGAAACTTGCACCCTCCACCCTGACGGCTTTGCCTTTCAAAAATCTTGGATGCTTGGCTGTCATCGTCCAAGCTAAGAAGATATCAGCGCCATCTGACACAGTGCGATGGAAGTTGAAGGAGCAACCCTGCAACTTCGCAAACGAATTAGAAAAGTGAGCTAAAACCGCTGTTTTACCCTGCACGCCGTAGGTCGGATCTTCAAAATAGACATCAGATGTGTACAAGGTGGCGATTTCGTCAAGTTGTGTGGGATCAAGGTTTTGATAAGCTCCTACAACTCGTGAGACAAGGAAATCAGCGCTTGTGCTATTATCTGAAGCGAATTTGAGTGTGGGGGCCTGTTTCATCAGGGCAAGCCTCGTTATAATGGTCGTACATTAGTAACGGTGAGTTTTTTAGTACAGATCACTCAATCTTCATCAGGGTGATCTATTTTAGTTGAATTAGCGTTTAAAGCAGCTATGACTACTTTAAATGCCACAATGGATCACATGCACATGGGTAATTTAGCTTCGAAGGCTGAACCTGCATCCAAGGCAGCAAGTACCTCTAGTAGACCTTTGACTCAGTCAGACACTGATTCAGACGAAAAACTTCTGCTTGATGTTGGCAATCACCAATCGAGAGAAGCGTTTAACAAGCTATTTGAACGATTCTCTAACAAAATTTTCGCACACGGGATGAAAATCACGCGGAACGAGCAGCTTTCGAAAGACTTGGTGCAGGAAGCCATGATGACCGTATGGCAGAAAGCGCCCTTATACAATTCCGATAGAGGCAATGTTCAAAGCTGGATTTTCACACTCACTCGAAATCGCTGTTTTGACATGTTGCGAAAGCAAAAAAGACAGCCGTTGTGCGTGAGCGCCGATGACATCTGGCCGGCAGGCATGGAAGATTCAGAGTCGCTGGTTGAGAGAGACCAAGGGTCGCTCGCGGTAGAATTTTCTAACATCGAAAGATTTCTGACCCAACTTCCTGAGGCGCAGCAGGCAGTGGTTGAAAAAGTTTATTTACTAAATCTCACCCATGAAGAAGCTGCAGCAGATCTTGAGATACCTTTGGGTACCTTGAAATCGAGACTCCGCTTGGCGATGGGTAAATTGCGACAATTAATTGGAACTTCTGAATGACTACCATGAAATCGAACCTTCATCCTTCGACAGAAATGCTTGAGAAATTTGTCTCCGGCGATCTCTCAGTAGGTGTTAACTTGGCCATCTCAGCGCATGTTGAAATGTGTGATCACTGCAAGAGTGCGATACAACAGATCGAATTGCGAACAGCAGATCAGTGGACAAACGCTGAATCCAGCAGTCCCGCTGTTTACCAGGCAGATACCGCCAGTATGATTGATAGCATTATTGCAACACCTCAGCTAAAAGAGCCGATCGAGGAAGAGTCAGAAGTGGGATCGATTCATATGCTCGATCGCAGTGTGAAACTTCCAAAGGTTCTGGCAAAAGCGGCTTCAGAGGGTCTTGTTTGGAAACAGTTGGGAGCAGGCATTAGCCAAGCTGATGTGAAAATTGATGAAGAGGCTCATTGCTCTTTCCTCTACATGAAGCCAGGTAGCCAGACACCGGTCCACAAGCATCAGGGCACCGAAACCACCTTGGTACTGGACGGTAGTATGACTGACGAGCTGGGTGAATATGGGAAATCGGATTTCATCTTTCGTACAAACAATGATACACACCAACCGAGGACCGAAGATGGTTGTCTGTGCTTTTCGGTATTAGACAGTCCACTTACTTTTACGAAAGGTTTGGCGAGATTACTTAATCCAATAAACAAGCTAAGATTTCAGAGGGCGGTCGGGAGCAGAGTCTCCTAGATTTCCTTCCTACGATTTGGGGACGACGTCTATATTTAGAGCGACTGATATCCGCTCCCCAGCGCCTCGGTATATTCTCACGCCGTGGCGCATCCACGCCGGGAATACAACTAAATTCCCTTCCTGTAAATTAAGATCAACTTGATAAGCCTGTTGCTTACCATTCACGTCTTTCATGCGAAAACCTGTATTATGCATGGCGGCCATTGGAAAGCGAGGATCTTCAACGTACAGCGAGCCTCCCACATCTTCCTTCGAGGAAGGATCGCGACCCATGTTTATATAAAAAACTGCCGCCCATAAATTACCGGGGTGCGCATGAATATGATTTAGCCCATTGAGTGAAGTAACGTTAGCCCACATACTTACCTTCCATTCAAACGCATCGGGGCTAGAGTCTTGGAAATGGCTCATCCGCTTCGCAATGCTGATCGCCGTGTTTGCCAGCTTATTTGCTGCTTCACCTCCCCATTCGATCATGTTGGTGTCAGAGTGCCAACTCCCCACGTTTGACCTGGACAAACCTGCATTGGAGGCCTTATGTTTATGTATGGAGCGTTCCAAATCATAAATGAGCTTCTCACTTTCCTTGAGTTGGGCATAAGCGATTGGGGTTTCGAAGAAACCCAAAGGTTGTGCTTCTACCTTAAGCGCTCCGTAAATATCCTCTGTCCCCACTAAAGCATCCACCTTTTTTAGCTTCGAATGATAAGTGCATTATATTGCCAGTTAAACAAAGTATGAACTCTCTAATTCGTTTTTCATAGGGAGACTTCTGGTGTCATAAAGCTGCAATAAAAAAGTCAATAAACTGAAACAAAAGAGTCAAAGAACTGAAATGTAAATTACCTATTATTCGAAATCATCAGTGTTTTTATCATCTTCAAAAATTAAGGAGTCAATATGAGTTTAAAGAAGCCAAAGGTCAGCACACTGGCCGCGGGCGTCGCGTTGGGAGTCGCTGCGATGACTGCGCAGGGTGCTACTCAACCTGTTCTTGCAACGGCCGGCGCATCTACTGGAGCCTCTTTTTCAGGCGGCGGCACAATAAGTGGTGGTGCTAATTACCTCGCCACGGTGCCGTCAAGTGAGAAGCTTGATTTAGTGGCGACAATAAAGCCGGCCACTGCTGATGTTGGGAAGACAGGCACTCTTGTAGCAATTCTCATAGTAGAGGGCGTCGGTACTTTCACAAAGTTGTCTGGAGGAATTTGGGTGCCCTTCGATGCTAACAATCTGCAAGGTTACGCGACCAAGACCTTAACGGCATCTGAGTCTGTCAACATTGTAGAAGACTTAATAGGTGATGATGCAAATCTAGCTGGCGCTAAACTGACCGCTTATGTCGGTTATTGGGTAGGGGATGATATTACCACGCTAACTTATACTCAGGATCCAGTCGTCGCCTCAATAGCTAAAAAGCCCACTGCTGGTTGTCCGACAAACACAGCGGCAACGGGTACTACTTTCAGCGGCAAGCCCGTCTGTGAACTAACAGGACGAATAGAGACGAATACTCACCTTACTTCAAACAATGCCTATCAGTTAAGTAGTGCAGTATTCATTGGTACAAACACTGATACCGACAACGACAAGAAAATTTCGCTAACAATAGACGCAGGAACTAAGATATTTTCTCCGGTAGGTTTCAACGCGCTCATTATTGATAAGAGTGCCAAAATTCACGCTAATGGTTCACCTGAAAACCCAATCATAATGACCTCGGCTGAAGATGTTGCTGGCTATGCAGGAGCTAGTACCCAGCGAGGAAAGTGGGGTGGTTTGGTTATCAATGGTTCTGCTCAACTTAACTCTAGCAGCGGATATGCACAGGGAGAGGGCAACACTGGACAGTATGGAGGAGGAACCTCCTTCAACAACGCTGATAGTAGCGGTAACGTTAACTACACACAGATAAAGTATGCTGGCTACCTGTTTACGCCGGAGGATGAACTGAACAGCCTTGCTCTTCAGGGTGTTGGCTCAGGTACCAACCTTGATTACATTCAGATTCACAATGGTGCGGATGACGGAATTGAGTTCTATGGGGGCACTGTCGATGCAAAGCATCTTTACCTAACTGGTATAGACGATGATTCTCTTGACTGGACCACTGGATACACAGGCAAGCTTCAACACGTTCTTATAAAACTGACTAACACTGGTGATAACTGCATTGAGGCTGATAATCTTGGAGCAAATCCAATAGCTACACCAAGATCTATGCCCACTATCTCGAACCTAACCTGTGTTTTGAGCCCGAACATGAGTTCAAAAGGTCATGCGATGGAACTAAAAGCCGGAACAGGGATGAATATGTACAACTCGGTTATTGGCGGCACTATGCCAGCCGCCGCCTCAGAAGGCTGCGTGCGGATGGCAGCCGCCGCGACTTGGAGCCAGTCGGGAGCGACAATCGCCACATTGAATGGAACGCTAGCGATGCAAAATAGTCTCATCACCACGGCTTGTTTGAACGATATGTCGGAGAAGGGTACTGCTGCAGAAATATTATGGACAGGGAAGGACTGGTACGGTGCTCAAACGGGTAGTAGTAATGCTACTTTCACGCTAGGTGGTACACTTGGCACTGTGAACGGAACTGAGGTGAATGCGATCGCCCCCGATATGAGCAAGTTGACAGATGCCTTTTGGGATCAGGTCGACTACATCGGAGCTGTCAAAGACACAACTTCAGATTGGACGAAGGGCTGGACTTTCAACGACTTCTAGTAAGGTCCTTGGAGGTTATTTGTTTTGCAGAAAGGGCGCTCTTAAGCGCCCTTTTTTCATCTTCTAAATTCTAAACCCAAAAAAATATCTGCGGGTGCGCGATTACAGCAGACGCTTGTTTACGCGGAGACTCACTTGCTCGGCACTCTCCACTCGTTCAGAGTAGCGATCAACGAAGTAATCCTTGTTGGTGCGCATGGCAAGAGTAAATTTCAGGAGCTCTTCCATGACATCGACGATGCGATTGTAATACGGTGAAGGTTTCATGCGTTGATTATCATCGAATTCCAGAAACGCCTTTGCTACAGATGACTGGTTAGGGATTGTCATCATGCGCATCCAGCGCCCGAGAATACGCATTTGATTCACTGCGTTAAATGATTGAGAGCCACCGCAGACTTGCATCACCGCGAGTGTTTTGCCCTGGGTTGGACGGACGCCACCGAGGTTTAACGGCACCCAGTCAATCTGACTCTTAAAGATACCTGTCATCGAGCCATGACGTTCTGGGGAGCACCACACTTGACCTTCAGACCAGATCATGAGGTCTCGGAGTTCTTTCACCTTGGGGTCAGACTCGTCTCCATTGTCAGGTTGGGGGAGTCCGCGGGGATCAAAGATCTTTGCTTCAGCGCCCAAAGCTTGCAACAAGCGTGCGGACTCCTCAATCACCAGCCGTGAATAAGACAGCTCTCTGAGTGAGCCATACAGCAACAATATTCTTGGCTTATGTTCTAGCTGCTTGGCGAGAAGTTTTCCAAGATCTGGAAGATGTAACTTATCTTTATCTACGTTGGGTAGATCATGCCGCTCCGTCACTTCGATGCCTCCAATGTAAGCAGAACTTTGCGCAGGTCGCCTTTGTCCTGAACCTCTTCAATGATGCCTCTAAGAGTTTGCACGCGCTCCACAATCTCATCGATACAGGCAAGAAAAGCTTCTTCCTGCTCGTCAGCGTTTACCTTTAGTTTGGATGGGTCTGCAAGCCCCCAATGAAACTTGATCGAGCTTGCGAAATAAGTAGGGCAAACTTCCCCGGCAGCAGAATCACAGACAGTGATAACAATGTCCGGCTCAAAATCTTCAAAATCATTCCAGGACTGACTCTTAAGCCCCTCGGTTGGGTAACCAGCTTTTTCAAGATATTTCAGAGACATCGGGTGCACCTCACCCTCGGGCTGACTGCCAGCACTTCTGGCAATTAGTATGTCTCCAGCTAGGGTGTTGGTGACGGCTTCCGAAAGGATGCTTCGACACCGATTATGAGAGCACACATAGAGTAGTTTCATCTAAAGATCTCTTGGTCTAGTCACAACAACCAGAATCAAATCTATTTTCATTAACTTGTTGATGAATTCTAAATTTAAAACCCGACTATAGCGCTAAGCTGTGACAAAAGTATTACGCGAGAGCAGCCAACTTTAACTGAATCTCTCGGCTAAAAATGTCATAAAAATGAAATATAGATGTAATCATTATGAAACAAATTGGAAATAAACTGGGCGCGTCTGAAGAGTAGTAAGAAATTAAGGAAAGATTCTTCAGCTATTTACTCTTTTTAAAGAAGCTTTATAAAGGTTTAAACCTTGGAGCCCCAGAGATGAGATTTCGCTTTTTAGAAGCAATCCCCGCGTCAGTCGTAACCCTCCTTGCACTATCAATAAATACAACATTTTCGCAAAACGCTGAACCTCAGATTGAGGAGATTTCGGTAATAGGGCAATTTGTACCAGATGAGAAGCGCGGGACAGACCAGGTTTCAAATGTCGTCGGTCAAGAGCAATTCACGCGATCAGGTGATGCTAACATTGCGGAAAGTCTTAAAAGGATCTCTGGCTTGAGCACTGTTGGAGGTAAGTACGTTTATGTGCGAGGTCTGGGTGAGCGGTACTCAACCGCCCTAATGAACGGCGCTATCTTACCGAGCCCGGAGCCGATAAACAGAGTGGTCCCAATGGACCTGTTTCCAACGGCAATCCTCGAGAGTGTCCTTGTTCAGAAAACATACTCCGCAGCCTTTCCAGCAGAGTTTGGTGGCGGCGTAATGCAGATGCGTACCAAAAAGTCGACCGATGAATTTTTCTGGAACGTGACCAGTTCCATTGGAGGGCAGAACAATACCACCTTCAAGGACGGGTTCACGCTGGATGGGGGAAGCAGGGATTGGTTAGGCTACGATGATGGACACAGGGCGATGTCCGGGCCCTTGAAGCGGGCCGTTGCTGGAGATAATAAACTCAAGAAGTATAGCGTCTATGATAAGCAGGGCGTGCCTATGGAAGATTTGACGACAATAGGGAAAGCATTTAACAACGAATATACCTTCGATACTGAGTCCCTCCCAGTTGATACGAGTTTCACAACCTCGTTTGGAAATTTCAATGAGATAGGCGACAGCGGCGCTAAGATAAATTATTTTGGGGCTATTGATTATTCAAATAGTTGGGACAGCAATGAGGTTGAGCAGAATAGATGGGTGCCAGCAGGCGGTGAAACTCTTTCTCAGCAAGAAGGGTTGGATTTTCAGGGCACCGAAAATAGTGTAGACCTAAGTGGCATGTTTTCAGTCGGGTTAGACCTCAACGAGAATCATAACGTCAGGTTGACCTCTCTTCTCCTAAGAAAGATGGATCATAGGCTGAGCAGAACTCTTGGTTATATCGAGTCTTCTGATGATTTGGAACGTGTGGAACTGGAGTGGATTGAGAGAGAGTTATCCTCTCATCAACTGCAAGGCGACCACTATTTTCCGGAATTTAACGAGCTAGTTATAAACTGGAGATACAGTGACATAGAAGCTAATAGAGATTCACCAGATCATCGGATATATCGTTATGATGGTGGGGAGCTTTCGTCACGAGGAAACGGTAACCAGCGAAACTATAGTTTCCTCACGGATACCACAGAAGATTTTGGGCTTGATGTTTCGATGGTGTTTTATGGTCCAGCTAACGCGACTATTACCACTAAATTTGGGGGGGTCATTTCTGAGAAAGATAGAGACTCTGAGATTCGTCGTTACGGCTTTGCATTTGGTGGTCCTATTTCTTACGACTTAGATCTGCTTCAGCAGCCGTTAGAGACGATCTTTGCTCCGGAAAATATCGGCCCCGAAGGATTTTATATACGTGAGATCACCCGAGCCACCGATAATTACACAGCGCAAAATGAGCTCAATGCCTTTTATGGTGAAGTTGAGTTTAACTTTGATGATAGATTACGGTTTACGCTTGGTGCCCGACAGGAAGATTTTACGCAAACAGCAGATACCTTTGATTTGTTTAATCCCACCTACGGGGTTCAGGCAAAGCTTGAGCAAGACGCGCTTATGCCCGCATTCAGTGCAACGTTTATTAATAACGATCATCAGTTTCGTCTTGCCTACAGCGAAACCGTCTCAAGACCTGACTTCAGAGAGCTGTCTCCTGCTATGTTCACTAACCCCATGACTGGCACGGAAGTCGTGGGCAACCCAAACCTTAAGATTACTGACATAAAGAATTATGATTTCAGGTGGGAGTGGTACTTTGGTTATACCGATTATGTATCGGCGGGTATTTTCTACAAGGAATTTACAAATCCCATTGAGGCTTCTATCCAGAGCCCTATCAATCGAGTCATGACTTTCATAAATGCTGCGAGTGCTGAAAATCAGGGTGTGGAAGTAGAGGTATTTAAGACACTGGATTTCCTAGGAGACCTAGGTGAGGATTTCTATTTTCAGGGCAATGTCTCCTATATCGACTCTACCGTGACCATTGCGCCAGAGGATCGCGGTGTCTTAACTAGCATGACAAGGCCTCTGCAAGGACAATCTGACTGGCTATTGAATGCCCAGATAGGTTATGAGCCTTTCTCTGGAACTACAGCGACTCTCCTTTATCATTATTACGGAGATAGAGTCTCACAAGTCGGCATAGAAACTGTTCCAGACTTTTATGAGCAGGCTTTTGGTGAACTGAACTTCGTATTTATTCGTGAACTAAACGACAACTGGAAAGTGACAGCAAAGGCAAAGAACATCACTGACCAGCGGAACGAAGTCAGGGTCAGTGATTATTTGGTAAACGGCTATTTTATGGGCCGCGAAATTAGTTTGCAGGTCGACTACACCTTCTAGAAGTGTTTTACTAAATAGAAGTTAGGACATTGCGTTAACAGGAGATAAATACGAACAAGTGTTAGCTCTGCAATGCTAAGTTATATTTTTTATGGTTGAATGAACTATGCCTGAATCTACCATTCTTATCGTTGATGACGAGGCTTCCATTAGAGACATGGTTGGCATAACTCTCGATCTTGCCGGCTTCAAAAGTATCAGTGCGGCTACAGCTCATGAAGCCCATGTCTCCGTGATAGATAATAAACCTGACTTAGTCTTGCTTGACTGGATGTTGCCCGGGGGCAGTGGCATTGAATTGGCGCGCCGATTGAGAGGCGATGAGGCTACTACCAATATTCCAATCATCATGCTAACTGCTAAGGCGAGTGAGGATAACAAGGTTCAGGGATTGAGTGAGGGTGTTGATGACTATGTCACAAAACCATTTTCTCCACGAGAGTTAGTTGCGCGGATTAAAACCGTATTAAGACGCATAGATGGCAAACAGAAAGATAAAGCACTTAGAGTCTTTGATCTTGAGCTCGATCCGACTAGCCACCGAATTACTATTGAAGAGCAGTCAATAGAGATGGGTCCTACTGAATTTAGACTGCTAAAATTTTTCCTGCTGAATCAAGAAAGGGTGTTTAGCCGAGATCATATTCAGGATTCCGTATGGGGCGGAAATGTTTATCTTGAAGAGCGAACGATAGACGTACATATTCGTAGGTTGAGAAAGGCGCTATCTTCGGTTGAAAACACAGCTATTGATTATACTAAACTTATTCAAACCGTGAGAGGAGCTGGCTACCGTTTCTCGATTCGTCCTAGCTAATCTAGATAAAACCTTAGTCTGCTCTTAAGGGAAACTCATCAGCTCTCTTGCAAGCTTTGCGTCAGCAAGTGGCCTAGCATGCTTTTCCGCTAACTCGTTAACTATAGCTATTGAATCTACATTACTTGCAGCTACCTCACCGTCTGGCAAAAAGTGATTATTTTCAAAGCCAACTCTGCAGTGACCCTGGTTCTTAATAACAGACTCCATACACTTAGTTTCATTCTTGCCGAATGCACAGAGCCACCAATTACAATTTTTTGGCAGGTCTTTTATTAGAGGGACCAAGTCGTCTGGATTGGACTCCTGGTTGACTGTGTATCTTCCGAGCACCAAGAGCACAGAATAATTCTCTCCCGGAATCATGCCCCTCTGGCAAAATTCTTCAAATCTGCGTATATCATCTAGATCGTACAAGATATATTGTGGAGCCACTCTCTCTCTAAACATCCAGGCAAAAAATTCACTTGCTTGCCTTTCATAACCTGAGTTTGGACAGAACTCTCTCAGAGCAATGGAAGCCGCTTCTGGCCTAATTTCTTTGACTATTTCTATTTGCCGTTCAGGTTGGTAGATACCAACTGCCTCTGTTGTGATTTGGATTATTAAATCGTTTCCTACTTTATTTCTTATCTCTTCGATAGCGACTCTATAATTTTTAGGTTCAAGACTATGCTTGTCATTTTCATCTCGAACGTGAAGGTGAATCATGCAGCAACCTGCAGCCAAGCACTCTTCTGCCGTTTGAGCAAGCTCACTGGGTAGTATTGGTAAGCGCGCGTGGTCAGCTTTGGTTTTTCGTGCACCATTTGGTGCAGCAGCAATCATTAAAGGCGTTTGCATAAGTATTTTCTGTTTGACTTATCGGATAAATGAAAAGTGAGTGATTGATAACTTGGTCAAAAATCACATTCAATTAAAACACACATTCCTGAACAAAACTTAAAGGAATAATTAAAAATGAGAGTATGTGTTAATTATTCTTCGATTTTTTTAAATTACTTATTGGTAAATTAAGCAGAGCACATTATGATAGACGCTTTTTTAAATCATACCCAATCAAGATAGGTCGAATAAATGGCAGGAAGGCCGCGAAAAGCTGAACCCCAAGTAGCACTTGCAGCAGCAATGAATGCTTTTTGGGAAAAGGGCTTCGAAGCGACTTCCATGTCTGATCTCACTGAAGCCACCGGTCTTCACAAAGCGAGCCTCTACAAAACCTTTGGCGATAAACATCAGTTGTTTGTATCTGCCCTTAAACTCTATTTTGATAAAACCGCTGAAGCTCAAAAGACTTCGCGCACTGGTGAAGTAAGCCCAATAAACGCAATCAGAAAGTCTGTATCTTCGACCATTGATCAGTGTGCGGAAGGCAAGGGTTGTCTTGCGGTGAACTCACTGATTGAAGTAGCACCCTTTGATTCTGAGATAGACCGAATTCTTAAACAGTTTCGACAACGTCTGGAGAACCAGTTGGTCAGGTTAGTAGAGGATGCTAAACTGCAAGACCAGATTCCAGAGGATATTAATACGAAGGAAGCCGTGCGGCTTATTTCAGTGTTCCTTCACGGGCTGTCTGCCAACATGGCTGCGGGGATGAAGGTTAAAAAGGCAAGGGCTCTTCTCCACGACCAGCTTGATTTGGTATTACTGCCAAGAAAGAAGTTTAAGAGTTCTAAACTGCAATAGCCAACGCGTAAGCCAATAATCCAAGGCGGCAGTGGATACCGTGATTTAGGGCTACTCTGGATACCAGTTCGCTCTTCTAAATTCTATGTTTGTGTCAGACAGCTCGTTTTCGAAAGCCGTTAGCGAGTCCTCTATAGAAAGTCCTCCGGGAAGTTCAGGACCAGTAAAACTTGGGTCAGCTAAACGGCGAGCCCACCCCTGATCGAAGTGATAGGTGTATACGACTTCAGGATTGAGGATTTTAGTACAATCAGCTGCGGCTTTAGGAGTCATTCGGCCGAGCGGAATATTCATCGGTATAAACGCAACATCTATTCCCTGTAATGCTTTAACTTCTTCGACACATTCAGTTACACCCGCAAAAAAGAATCTCTTACCGCCAAGCGTTAGTACATAGCCGTTAGCATCTCCCTTCGGATGCTCAGGTGCGCCAAGAATAATGTCGTACGCGGCAACGGCTTCAATAGTGATACCTGATACCTTTAGTAAGTCCCCATTTTTTGCAACGATTCCGTTTGGCACTTTGCTTAACCCATTCTCAGCAATGACAACGGAAGTGTTCTGCTTGCTTAGGGCTTCTATAGCCACAACGTCTAAGTGATGTCCCGGGCTATCGGTGACTAAGATCAAGTCGGCAGGCTTAGCATGAGATATGTCAATCGGTGCCCAGGGGTCAACCTGGACCACGAAACCCTGATATTCCAGTTGGACACTGGAATGCACAATTGGAGAAATTTCAATGTCTCCATCAGTGCCAGAAATCGTATCGGCCCAGCCCTGATTTCCAAAAAGCGCAAGTAATAAAAAAATAACCGCTAAAAACCTAATGTTAAGATCTAGCCAATTCTGTGTTTGCATAATTGTGTCTTCGTTGTAGTTATTAAATTTTATGCTAATCGAGATGATTAATAGTCTCGCTCACCCAAACAATATAAATACTTTTTACCTTATTTTGAACAAAACTAACCCTTTTTTTTGATGAATTCTTAAGATCATAAAATACAACATAAAATGGCTTGCACTCGCCGCATCTCCGCGGCTATATTCAATCTCGGAGAAATACATTCAAAATCAGTGCAATGAGGAGAAACCCCATGCGCGATAAAAAAAAGCAGGGTAACTTGCTCGATAAGGGAAACGACCCTGCGGTTAAGTACGCGGATCCTAAAGATCAAATCCTGAACGATAAGCAACAATCTAGACGAGATTTTCTCGAGGGTTCTGGCGCTGCAGTTGCAGCCGGGGCCGGAATTTCTGCATTTGGTATTCCGTCGGCTAAAGCCCAGTCCGCGAACTCGAGTGCTACCACGGCGATAAACCTTACAGTTAATGGAACGCGACAAATGCTAGAAGTTCAGGACAGGTGGACTCTCGCCGAGGTGTTGCGAGACCAACTTGACCTCACGGGCACTAAAATTGGTTGTAATCGCAGTGAATGCGGGGCTTGCACGGTTTTGATGAATGGGCAGCCGGTTTACGCTTGCTCTCAACTAGCAGTTTGGGCCGATGGTGCCGAAATCCGAACAGTGGAGGGCTTGGCAACGAATGGCGAACTCAGTCCTGTGCAACGAGCGTTTGTGGCCAATAATGGCCCTCAGTGTGGGTTTTGTACTCCTGGCCAATTAATGACAGCAACGGCCCTTCTTCAAACCAACCCGAGTCCGTCCTCCGAGGAAGTTAAAGAAGCCTTGGTAGGAAATCTCTGTCGTTGCTCGAACTATAACGCAATCGTTGAGGCTGTAGTCATGGCAGGTGAGGAAGGAGGTTTAGCATGAGCGAGTTCACAAGACAGGGGTTGGAACCTCTTAGCACCATTGGGAATGACACGCCAAGAATAGACGCAATAGAGCGCGTTACAGGACAGGCAAAGTATACAAGGGATTGGAAATTACCCGGAATGCTGTTTGGTAAAGTGCTCCGTAGTCCGCACCCTCATGCGCGGTTGGTAAGCATAGATACCAGCCAAGCCGAAGCTCTTCCCGGTGTACAGGCAGTTATAACCTATGAGAATGCACAGGTAGTCTGGGGCGCTGGCTCCGTTAATGGGGGTCGTCAATACAACGACCCAACGAAAGCCGCGACGATTCACAGGCGGTATATTTTTAATAATCCAGTTCGTTTTGTAGGGGACTCGATTGCAGCTGTAGCAGCGACAGACAGGCATACTGCAGAAGAAGCTGTTTCACTTATCAAAGTTGAATATGAAGAATTGCCTTTCGTTTTAGAGCCAGAGGAAGCTCTCCAGGCAGATGCGCCAAAAGTTTACCCAGAGGGAAACCTTTGTCCTGACTTCCGAGGAGAATTTGCGCCGATGGTTAGCGATATCGGAGATGTAGAGGCCGGTTTTTCGGATGCAGATCATATTTTTGAAGAGCGTTACGACACAGGATTTATTCATAACGCCCAGATGGAGCCAAGGTGCTCACTGGCACATTGGCAGGGTGACAAGCTTGTTTTATATACACCCTCTCAGGGCATTTCCAACTGTCGACATGATACCGCTAGGGACCTAGGTCTTGAGGATCATCAGGTTCAAGTGATCGCACAATACATGGGTGGTGGCTTCGGTAACAAGAATCAGAATCAGGATGCAGATCTTATTGCTGCTACCTTATCTCGCAGGGCAGGAGTCCCAGTTATGCTTGAGTATTCTCGGCGAGAAGACTGGCTGGGAGTACATGGTCGCTGGCCGACGGTACAGCACTACAAGATTGGCGTAAAAGATGATGGCGAGGTCACTGCGATGCAGATGGTTGGCTATTCTGGTATGGGCCCGTATCGAAAGAATTCCGGTGGCATAAGTGGGATGGATGCTTACGGATGCCCCAACAGGTATAGAGAGATAAGTCCGGTATACACGAACAGGACCACGTCCGGAAACTTCAGAGCGCCTTCGGAGCCTCACGGATTTTTTGGAATAGAGAACATGATGGATGACGTGGCCTATAAACTTGGAATTGACCCAGTTGAGTTCACGCTAAAAAATATGCGCCGACCCACAGAGGAGAGGCCGTTCACTAACTACTCTCTTGATGAGGTCATTTCAGATGGAGTTGAAAGGTTTAACTGGCAGGCCAGAAGAAAGGTGGTGCCAGGATCTGACGACGGACCGATTAAGAGAGGTGCGGGCTTTTCTTTTATGATGTTCCGAGCCGGAGTTGGCACATCCAGTGCGATTGTGCGCGTCAACAGCGATCAAGAGTACACACTTTATGTTGGCGTCACCGACATTGGTCCAGGTGCAAAAACTACAATGGGCATGATAGCAGCTGAGGCCCTAGGAACGCCTTTGTCCAACGTAGAGGTTGTTTGGGGCGATACGGATCGTTGTCCGTATTCGGTGGGTGAATCTGGAAGTAGAACGACCATAATGACAGGCCTTGCGGTCGTTGAAGCAGCCGAGGAACTTAAACGTCAGATCGCTGACAAGGGTATGCCCTCTGGCAACGACGTATTGATAGGTTCTGCGACACCCACTCCAACGACTGATGGGAAAACGAGGCAATGCTTTGGTGCCCATTTTGTTGAGGTTGAAGTTGATACTAGAGTCGGTTCCACAAAGATTCTCAAATACACTGCGGTGCATGAGTCTGGACGTATTATTAATCCCACTACTGCTCGTGACCAAATAAGGGGAGCCACTATTCAGGGAATTGGTCAGGCGATTCATGAGGATCTTCTTTATGATCCAAGATCTGGTCAACCTTTAACACCCGGCTACTATCGAGCTCGTCATTTGACACATAAGGACATTCCCGACATAGACGTTCACTTTATCGAGGTCGATGATGGTTATGGTCCCTTTGGAGCAAAGACGGCGGGAGAGTCGGGAATTATTTTGGCCCCCGCAGCCATAGGCAACGCAGTCGCCAACGCGATTGGTCGGAGGATGAAATCGATGCCAATTACCAGAGACAAGATTCTAGGAGCAATGGCATGAAAACTCTAACAAATGTGAATGTAACCAGCTTTGGTGAAGCCGCCAGTGCGTCTCGAACAGCCCGTCAACAAGGCAGTGTGCCGGCTTTTTCCGGTGGCGGCAGTGATCTGCTGCAGCAGCTTAAGGATGGTACGGATAACGCCGACGTCATCGTTAATTTGAGAAGTGTCGCAGACGGAAGAACGATTCAAAGTGATGGAAGCGGCTTCGCTATCGGAGGTTTGGTGACGTTGACCGAACTTGCTGAGGACCCGTCTGTAATGACCGGTATGTCAGCGATAGCTCAAGCAGCGGCCTCAGTTGGTACTCCCCAAATTAGAAACGTCGGAACCTTGGCTGGTAACGTAACGCAGAGACCTTGGTGTTGGTATTATCGTAATGGATTTAATTGCTTCAAGGCTGGTGGTGATGAGTGTTTCTCTCTTAACGGCGAGAATGGGCAACACGCTATATTTGGTGGCGGACCCTCTTTTATCGTTCACCCCTCTGATGTAGCTCCAGCCTTAGTTGCTTTTGACGCGATTTTTCAAGTTACCGGTCCAACTGGCAGTCGAGAGGTTTCGGCTGAGGAGTTCTTTGTTCTTCCTGCAACTGATCCGTCCCGGGAAAATTCGCTAAACGAAGATGAGCTTCTGACTGGGGTACGAATACCAAGTGTTTCTGCAAATACGGTTAGCACATACTACAAAGTTATGGACCGTGAGGCATGGACTCATGCAGAGGTTGGGGTCGCGACAGTGATTCAACGTGATGGCAACGCTGCACAAAACGCTAAGGTTGTCTTAGCCGGTGTGGCTCCTATTCCCTGGCGCGTAAGGGCTGTTGAAGATTTCCTAGCCGGGAAACAGATTAATGCAGCCGTCGCAAGGGAAGCTGGTGAGATAGGGATAGAAGACGCTTTGCCGCTGAGTAAGAATGCACATAAATTGCCGATGACCAGTGCAGCTATAGAGGCTGCGGTCTTAAGTCTTGCCGCTGGGTAAGCTCGTTTATTGAGATGAGAAGGCGCGACTTTTTATTAATGCGAACCGACGGCGGCAATCGTGTGGCGGATTTGTCATGCGAAAAACTTTTTATGAACTATCAAGACCTTAACTCGGGAGTCCAGGCCAGTCGAGAGGAGGCTGGGACACTCGAAGACGCGGATTGGTGGGCCGGCGAGCCGTCGCTTAATATAAGCACCGCCGATCCAGAGAAGTTCTTTGCCAGTGTATTAGCTGACTTGAATAATGTTAATAAACTTCAGGTTTTAGATCTGGAGTGGCTAAGTCAGGGGGAATTCAGAGTTCGAGTCGAGACTCTCCTGCTAGCATTTAAAGCGGCTGGCGGAGAAGTGGTATATAAGGGTCTAGAAAATTAGTTAGAACTGACACTAATAGCTAATTTAGTCTGTACAACTTTTTTAAATCAAAAGCGACTACTGGAAACAGGTGATAGAATATGAAAATAATTTGCTCCAGCTTAATTAGGAAAATCATTATCGGTGGCGCAGTTTTATTCTTAGTCTCTTGTGGTGAAGATAATGCTACCACAAATAGCTCACAAAGTTCTTCGTCAACTGAGAGCACTCTCTCTCGACCTGATATGTTGATTGACGAACGGATTAAAATGCAGGTTACGTCCGTCATTGAAAATGCTTCTGATTTACCACCTGGGTTTCAGGTTGAAGTAACCGAGGGGGTTGTGAGAGTTACCGGTTCGGTGCTTTGTGATGAGTGCGGGGGTATGCGGACACCCGGCCATATCGGTACGATTCAGCAAAGCCTGGGTGGGGTGGTTAGAGCTGTACCTGGCGTCATGCGAGTAGATTTTGATCTATCTTACGGTCCCGATTATCCCGCAGACCCATTCTGAAAATTTTAACATGAAGTTTAGAACTATAAGAACCCGCGCTGCAAAGCGAAAAGGGGGCGAGTCTAATCTATTCAATTTACTTCCGAAGATTTCCAGTAAAAAACAATTAAAAGGACTGGGAAACGATCGTTACTTGGCGATGATGACTAAGGTTGTAAATCAAGCAGGATTTAGTTGGAAAGTCATAGAAAATAAGTGGCCTGAATTTGAAGAGGCATTCTTTAGTTTTGATACCGACAAGCTAGTGTTGCTGTCTCCCGAACAATGGGAAAGTTATTTGACTGATCGACGGGTGGTTCGTAATGGGCAAAAAATTAATGCGCTTCAAAAGAATCTTTTCTTCGTTTTGGAAGTAATACGGGAGTATGGCAGCTTTGGGAATTTCATAGCCAATTGGCCTAGCTCTGACCAGATAGGTTTAATGGAGTACCTGAAAAAACATGGAGGTCGCCTGGGGGGTAACTCGGGCATGTATTTCCTCCGGCGGATGGGTAAAGACAGCTTCATTCTTTCTAGAGATGTTGTTGCTGTTTTGAAGAGTATAGGCCTAGAAATAGCCGACCGGCCAACAAGCAAGAGGGATTTGCGAAATATCCAGGACCAATTTAATGCTTGGCACGAAGAATCAGGCTTACCCTTGAGTCACTTAAGTCGGATAGCAGCATGCTCAGTTGGTGAAAATTTCTTGTAGAGCTCACCTGAACACAAAAATAACGACGAAATTAACATTTTCAGCTGAACAGGCGGGAAAAGTTTAGAAAAAAAGAAACTTAAATGGTAAAAACGGTAAAAATACTGCAAAAAAGGCAAATATATAAATTATGCTTACAATCCGTTTATTGGCGTCATTCCCCATCGGTTGATGACTTCTGCGGCCTCGGCCGATTCTAAGAATTCGATCAACAGCCTCGCAGCTTCGCTCCGAGTAGTTGTCTTTACGATGGCTGCAGAGAAAGTAGTCGTATACTGCAGCTCCTCGGGTAATCTACCCACAAAATCTGCCCCTTGGATAGGAAGTAGTTCGCTTACCTGCTGTATCCCAATATCAGCTTTACCTTCGCCTACAGCGACCGCTCCCGTGGTCAGTGTCTTGGATTCCATTTGAGTGGATATACCAAGCTCATGAAATAACTCATTGACTAAGTACCTTCCACTGATACTGCTGGAAACCGCTACTTTCCTTGCGTTTAGAAGGGCTGATCGAAATTTAGCGGGTGTTGAGATGTCAGGTTTCGGCTTTCCTTTTTGAACCACCATACCAATAGCAGATACAGCCAAATCAATATCAGAGTCGCTCTGCAGTAACCCACTAATACCGATCTCGTCGAGTCCCTGCCGAGCCAATATCACGACGTCCGCTTCGACACCTCTTTTTAGTTGGTTTGGTATAGTACTAGGACTATCACCTACCGAGGCACCTCTCCCAGTTTCCACCTCAATACCTGTAGAGGATACAAATTCGGGCAGTAATTCTTGATAAGCCGCGGCCAGTCCTCCCGAGATAATTACCTTCAATTGTGCAGAGCTATTCGTTGCAAAAAAGGTAAAAACAATGAATAAGTATAATCGTCCAAAATTTTTCATGACTGTCGACTTGTTAGTTAACGTTTGTGATCGTGACCCTTAAAATTAGTTTGCAGTCCAGTTTGTGCGGAAATGATGGTCTTAAAAAGCGTCTTTTTCTTTTGGTGCGCCTTTATGGTGTGCAAACTCGGATAAAATATAACTAATTAGGGTTATACTCAGTACCTTAATGTTGCACAAAACGTCCCTAAAGTTACAATAAAAAGAATAAAAATTTCCAGCTGTAAACGCTAGGAGAGGGAGAAAATAAGAGTGCGTTTTCACCATATCTTAAGAAATGGCGCCGTTTTCGTCATCGCGAGCTCGCTCGGGCTAGTCGCTGTCGGTCAAGACGCTAGCGAGACTGAATGGCAGCGAGGATTTTTAAATCAGTATTGCGTTGCCTGTCACAATGACGTCACCCGCACGGCAAATTTTACACTTCAAACGATCGCTCTGGATAAAGTTGGTCATAAGGCAGATGAGGTAGGGGTCTGGGAAAAGGTTGTTCTGAAGCTCCGCGCGCGGGAGATGCCACCACCCGGGATGCCGAGACCAGATGCGCACGCCTACGACGAACTCGCCGCCTGGCTGGAGACGTCTCTTGATAATGTTGCCATGGCTGAGCCGAATCCTGGGCGACCAGTAGTCCATCGGTTAAATAGAGCTGAGTACACCAATGCGGTTAGGGACTTACTTTCCCTAGACATTGATGGTCGAGACTATCTGCCCGCAGACGACTCAGGTTATGGGTTTGACAACATCGCAGATGTTTTAACATTGTCCCCGAGTCTACTTGAGCGTTACATGATCGCCGCAGCGAAGATCAGTCAATTAGCGATCGGCGATCCTGATATTCTTCCTACTGTTAAATCATATGAGATGCGTCCCACCCTCATTCAGGCAGGGAGAATGAGCGAGGAACAGCCATTTGGCACACGGGGGGGTGCAACCGTCTCGCACTATTTTCCGCTGGATGGTGAGTATCACATTAAGCTCCGTCTCGCGCGAACCCACGCAAATCAAATTATCGGGTTGTTCGAGCCCCACAATATTGAGGTACGGCTTGACCGAGAATTAATCGCCAATTACACGGTAGGTGGCGATGGCATAATTAATCCATGGGCAGCGGTAATGTATGCTTCCGAGTATGAGCAGACCGCTGACGATCACTTAGAGTTAAGAATATCAAATATAAAGGCAGGGACTCACACCATCACTCTAGCATTCCCCGAAAAACGGGGCATCCCCGAGGGAATTCTTGAGCCAGCACTGTCGACTGCGTCTTACGAATTTGCCGGTGATCGAGATATGCCAATGGCTCTTGGCAGCATAGAGGTATATGGACCCTATAACGGGATTCGTCCTGAAGAGACGCCAAGTCGAGACCAGCTTTTTTCGTGCTTGCCAAATGGAGTGGAATCACGAGACAGGGCGTGTGCTTCAGAAATTATTTCAAAGCTGGCGCACAAAGCGTTCAGGAGGCCAGTGGGTGATGATGATCTGACGGCGCTCCTATCGATGTACGAAAGCGGACGAGCAGAAGGGGGTTTTGATAGAGGAATCCAAAGAGCCTTGAGGGCTGTTCTCGTAGATCCTGAATTCCTATTTCGCATAGAAGGTCAGCCCAGCGATGTCGACCCGGGTAAAGCTTATAAGATTACTGATTTAGAGTTAGCCTCTCGGTTATCGTTTTTCTTATGGAGCAGTATTCCTGACGAGGAATTACTCGCCTTGGCTGGAGAAGATAAGTTGGGTGATCCAAAAGTTCTTCGCCAACAAGTAGAAAGGATGTTGGCAGATGAAAAATCCTCTGCGCTAATCGAGAACTTTGTTGGGCAATGGCTCTACTTAAGGAATCTTCCCGGTGTTAAGCCGGATCCAGATGCGTTTCCAGAATTTGATGACAACCTGAGGGAAGCATTTCGGCGGGAGACAGAGCTCTTCGTCCGAAATCTGATACATGAAGACACCAATGTTTTAGAACTGCTAACGGCAGACTACACATATTTAAATGCACGTTTGGCTCGGCATTATGGAGTGGACGGAGTTTATGGGAACCATTTCCGCAAGGTCTTCTTCGATGATGGCACGCGCGGGGGGCTCCTAGGTCAGGGAAGCATTTTAACAGCGACGTCGTATCCTAATAGAACGTCTCCGACGCTCCGCGGTAAGTGGGTATTAGACAATTTGCTGGGGGCACCACCACCACCGCCGCCGCCTAATATTCCAGATCTCGAGGATAGCGATACGGTTAGTCCAAGATCAGTAAGAGAGAGACTTGAGGCTCATAGAACCAACCCCGTTTGCGCTAGTTGTCATTCCAGAATGGACCCTTTTGGTTTGGCTCTTGAACCTTTTGATGCGATTGGAGGGCTTAGGACCCATGATGGGGGCGAGTTAATTAACGCATCTGCCACCCTGCCGGATGGTTCAGCGTTCGAAGGGCCATTGGGAGTGCGGGATTATTTGCTCAAGAGCGAAGAGCGTTTTGTTGCAACGCTTGCGAAGAAGCTACTTACCTATTCACTCGGCAGGGGTCTGGAGGACTATGACCCTCCGGCTGTGCGAGCCATAGTTAGGAATGCTGCTGATGATAATTACAGTTGGTCGTCCATTATTTTAGGTATCGTTGAAAGTGTCCCATTCCAAATGAGGAGGTCACAGGAACTATGATAATCACAAAAAAACATTTGCCCCGAAGAAAATTTATTCGAGGTGTTGGCGCCGCTCTTGGGCTACCATTCCTTGATAGCATGGTTCCAGCACTGACCGCGCAAGAGAAGACCGCGGCAAAGCCGGTTAAACGGTTGGGTATTGTCTATGTGCCGAATGGCGTTTTTATGGACAACTTTACACCTCCAGAGGAGGGTCGCAACTTCTCTTTACCATCGACTTTGGCACCCTTGTCTGATTATCAGGATCAGATGCTTGTGCTTACCGGTCTTTCCAACAAGATGGGAGATGCTTGGCCAGGCGAAGGGGCGGGTGATCATGCTCGAGCTGCAGGTGCCTACCTAACGGGTGTTCATCCAAAGAAGACCGAGGGTGCTGATTTGCGCGCTGGACTTTCTATGGACCAAATCGTAGCAAAAGCTTTTGGGGCCCACACACAGTTGTCATCCTTGGAGTTGTCATTGGAGTCGAGAGAAAACGTAGGGGCCTGCGATCCTGGCTATGCCTGCGCTTATGCGAATACTCTTTCTTGGTCGAGTGCCACGACGCCGCTACCAATGGAGAATAACCCCCGAGTTGTTTTTGAGCGATTGTTTGGTGGTAATGAGAGTACTGATCCGCAAGCCTGGCGTGCTCGTCGTGATGAGGATAGTAGCATCCTCGACGCTGTGACAAATAAGCTGAATAAGTTACAGAGGGAGCTTGGACATCGGGACCAATTGAAGTTAGAGGAGTATCTCGATGCGATTAGAAACGCGGAACGAAGAATTCAGATGGCCGAGGCGCAGAGTGAGAGAGAGCTTCCAGTAATGGAACAGCCAGCTGGCGTGCCCGGTACTTTTCAAGAGCATGCGAAGCTAATGTATGACCTGCAACATCTGGCCTTCCAAGCTGATTTGACTCGAGTCATTACCTTTATGGTAGGCCACGAAACAAGTCAGCGAGCTTACCCGGAGATTGGTGTCCCTGATGCCCATCATCCGCTATCACATCACGGTGGAAACGCAGAAAAGATAGAGAAGTTAATTCGCGTAAATGCCTACCACACAGAGATGTTCGCCTATTTCCTCGAGAGGATGAGAAATACTAGGGAGGGCGATGGATCGCTGCTTGATAATTCGATGTTAATGTATAGCAGTGGCATGAGTGATGGGAACGGTCATAACCATCACAATCTTCCCACGATGTTGCTCGGCGGAGGTAGTGGTACGATTAATGGT
>CACJAW010000023.1 GCA_902591495.1 uncultured Pseudohongiella sp. | reverse complement strand
GGAGAGAGTGGGAAGTGTTTTGCTTTAGACGATCGTTGCTGTCATCGTGGTGCGCCCTTGAGTCTCGGCAGAGTAGAAAAGGACTGCATACGCTGTATGTATCATGGGATCAAGTATGATACTGATGGTAAGGTTATTGAAATACCTGGGCAAGATTTTATCGGTCCAAATCACAAAGTGCAGAGCTTTCCGATTGTTGAGAAAGGCAATCTACTTTGGATTTGGATGGGGGATCCTAAGCTAGCAGATCCAAGTGATATACATGACTATGGCCCGCTATCAGACGCCGCTTGGAAGGGGTTCGAGAAGGAAGCGTATTTGCATTATGAAGCGAATTGGATGCTGATAGCCGACAATTTAGCAGATTTTTCACATCTAGCATTCGTGCATACGAATACTTTAGGGGGATCTGAGGATTATGCCTTCATAACCCATCCAGAGGTGGAAAAATTAGAGGATGGATTCAAGTTGGTCAGGTGGAATAAAAATGATTCTCCTGCGCCATATCATGCGAAAATAAATCCTGATCTTCCAGATAAGTTGGATAGATGTAATAGTGTCCAGATGATAGTACCGGGCACATTTTTTATGTCTACAATAATGGCGCCAGTGGGTTGGGATCCTGAGGGTAACAATCTCGATGGCGTCAAGCAGTATCGTAACTGTCAGTTTATGACACCTGAAACAAAATCAACGACGCATTTTTTTTGGAACTATCTTCATAACTATCGAACAGATGATCCTGCTGTTTCGAAATCGCTCAAAGAGAGTCTTCTGGAGGGGTTTATGGAGGATAAGGAAATCATTGAGGCTCAGCAAAAGATGCTGGAAAACAAAGATACGTTTAATTCCCGTGGTATGAAGGGTGATGAGGCACTTATTCACTTCAGAAAAGTTTATACTGCATTATTGAATCAGGAACGGGAAAACTTTAATTTTCATGAAAGGCAGGCCGGCAACTCGATTATTTGAATAATACAGATATTAATTTATGCAAAGACAATGGCTTTATACAGGTGTAATTCTTTCACTTTTCCTGATGTTGGTATTGGGCATACCTTTTTTTCCAAAATTTATGGCCATTGAAATTCTTGGGCCCTTGAATCTGGGCATGTCAGTTTTTCTTCTTTTACATATTGTTACGCCTTTGCTTGCATTTCGGTATCTGCGAATCATAAAAGAGGAAAAGGTATAGTGGGGATTTTTCTCTTTTTTGTGATTATTGTTGGAACAGTTGGACTTACATTTGTTGCGTCAAAGAGGACCTCTAGTGCTGACGATTTCTTTGTCGCCGGGGGTAGAATAGGAGGAGTCTCCAATGGTTTCGCTATTGCTGGAGACTTCATGTCTGCGGCTACTCTTTTAGGTATAACAGCAATCATATTTGGAGCAGGTTATGATGCTGTTATCTATCTGGGTGCGCCTTTAGGAGCTTTCTCGATAATAATTTACCTCATGACAGACAAGCTCAAATCACTTGGGAAATACAGTTTTACCGATATTATATGCTCTCGCCTTCAAGAGAGACCAATTAGAATACTAGCGGCAGTCACCACCTTAAGTTTTTCTCTCATGTACCTGATGGTACAAGTAGTGGGGGCGGGCGCATTAATCGAAATCCTTTTTGGAATTTCTTATTTCTGGGCTGTTGTAATAGTTACTACATTGATGGTTATTTATGTTGCGATTGGCGGAATGTTTGCTACCACTTGGGTGCAAATTATTAAGGCGATACTTTTGTTAATCGGGGTGACAATACTGGCAATATTGACGTTAGCAAGCTTCAATTTTAGTTTCTCAGAAATGTATGCCGAAGCCCAAGCCAGGCATGGTACTGCCGGATTCTTGACAGTTGGAGGAGGCCTTGGTCTCTCTGCCCTTTCGTCAATCTCTCTTGGTATTGGTCTCTGTCTGGGTTTAGCGGGCTCACCGCATTTGCTCATGCGATTTTTTACAGTCAAAGACAAGGCTGCGGCTAGAGTTTCAGCTGGCGTTGCACTGGGCGCGGTCAGTTATGTCAATCTGTTGATATTTTTTGTGATTGGTATTGGCTCGGTTGCTTTAGTGAAAGGTAACGGGAGTTACCTTGATGCGAGTGGAGATGTAATTGGTGGCAGCAACATGGTTTCAGTGCACCTAGCAGATGCCGTGGGTGGTGAAGTGTTCATGGGGGTTATTGCTGCTATCGCGTTTGCAACGATACTCGCCGTAGTAGCTGGTCTGATGCTAGCATCAGTTACTGCTCTGACGCACGATCTATATTCAAATATAGTAAAAACTGACGAACTCAATCAGCATAGGCAAATTCGACTATCAAAAATAGCTGCGATGGCATTAGGTATTATCGTCGCTTTATTAGGTATCGCATTTGAGCGACAGAATATTGCGTACCTCGTTAGCTTAACATTAGCAATCGGTGCCTCTACTAATTTTCCTCTGTTAATTCTTAGTATGTATTGGCGAGGGCTCACAACAACCGGTGCCATTGTTGGCGGTATTGTAGGTCTTTTGTCTGCTGTGTTACTCATGATTTTAGGTCCGGCTGTTTGGGTTGATATTTTGGGGAATGATCAGCCGATTTTCCCTCAGGCCTATCCTGCCCTTTATTCGGTGAGTCTGGCATTTTTGACAATGTGGCTTGTTTCCAAGGCAGATAGTTCAGATCAGGCAACTGCCGATAGAGAGAGTTTTCGTGTAATGGAAGAGGCCTAACCAATCTGCTGTAAATTGGTTAGATATGATAAGATTTTTTAATATATGGTTAATCTATGCCTAAATTTGAATACACCACGGATTTTGTCAGAATTATGAATAAAACAGTTAGCAATTACCGTCACTCACGATTAGCTCTACTGGTTTTATTCTGTTCAATTTACCCTGTTTTACTTTCTACCATTGTCAGCGCTGCGGAATCCGCTCATAAAGTTTTGCCGGCGAATACCAATAATTGTTTAAAAGAAATAGGTTCTCAGCTTCGTATCGAGGGTACCACATTTATTATGGGCGATGATTACGCCTATCGCGAGGAGGGACCTGCACATGAGGTCACCTTATCTAGTTTTTGGATGGACGCGCATGAAGTAACTAATGGGCAGTTTGCGGAATTTGTGGCTGATACGGGCTATGTTACTGTAGCCGAGCGACAACCAAATCCAGAAGACTGGCCAGGTGTTCCTGTTGAATCGCTGAAACCAGGATCGACCTTGTTCACATCCCCCCAAGACAGCAATGCGAGTTCGAGTTGGTGGTCATACGTTGGGGGTGTAAGCTGGCGGCACCCCGAAGGACCCAAGAGTTCGATTAAAGGTAAGGATAATTATCCAGTCGTCCACGTTGCGTGGGAAGATGCTCAGGCATACGCTACTTGGGCTGGAAGAGAGCTTCCCACAGAAGCTCAGTTTGAGTTAGTTGCTCGCAGTAAACGAAATAGCACCTTCCCTTGGGAAGGAGAAGAGCTTGCCCCTGATGGTCATCATCACGCAAATACTTGGCAGGGTAACTTCCCCATCGAGAATACTGGGGAAGACGAACATGTTGGCATAGCGCCGGTTGGGTGTTTCAAACCAAACGACTTCGGAGTATACGATTTAATCGGAAACGTATGGGAGTGGACGACCGATTGGTATGCGCCAGGTCATAACCCTTCAGATAATTCAAATCCCGATGGGCCTGCAGAAGACCAAAGTTTTGATTATGCGAATGCGGGCTTCCCAGTAAAGGTAATTAAGGGTGGCTCCTATCTCTGTGCGCCGAATTATTGTATGCGCTATAGACCAGCGGCCCGACAAGCTGCGGATACTGGGCTGGGTACAAGTCACATCGGTTTTCGCACTGTTAAGGCGACTAAGTAACAAACTTTAATTAACGGATGGGGGCATGACGCAAAACTCCGACAAGTTTGAAGTGTTAAAGTTTAACGAACTTTCTATAAGTGAGATGCAGAGTCGTGCACAATCATTTTTGGCTCGGATGTCAACTCGACGAACTGTTAGGAGTTTCTCCGATCGATCTGTGCCAAAGGAAATTATAGAGCAAGCATTGGCGACAGCTGGAAGTGCTCCGAGTGGAGCCAATCGCCAGCCATGGCATTTCGCTGTTGCGGGAACCAATGAAGTCAAGCGAAGAATTCGTATCGGAGCTGAAGAGGAGGAGCATGAATTTTATAACAGGCGCGCTCCTAAGGAATGGTTAGATGCGCTTAAACCCTTTGGTACCGATGAGAGAAAGCCATTTCTTGAAATTGCACCTTGGATAATTACGGTTTTTGCCAAAAAAATCGAATTGGATGAAGATAATCAAAAGCAAAAGAACTACTATGTTACAGAATCTGTATGTATAGCAACGGGCCTATTAATTGCGGCACTTCATAACGCAGGGTTAGCTACCCTAACTCATACTCCGAGTCCTATGAAATTTCTTAATGAAATTTTTGATCGACCAGTCAGTGAAAAACCTCTCATGTTAGTTGTCACCGGGTATCCAAGTGAAGGAGTAAAGGTTCCTTCAATCAAGCGTAAAAGCCTCGAACAGATAAGTAGTTTCCACTGAGTTAATTGTGCAGAAAGTCTTGGATAATTCGCTAAGCTATCAGAAAAAAAAGGAAAGACTCTTGACCAGGGAAATTATAACAACCAGACATTTTTATTTGATTCTTTGTTCTCTTGTTGCTGCTCTCCTATCTGCTTGTAGTGAACAGTCAAATACCAGGCCACTTAATATCGTCTTTTTTTTGGTAGACGATCTGGGCTGGAGAGATGTTGGTAGTTTTGGGAGTAATTTTTACGATACCCCAAATATTGATCGCTTAGCACAAGAGGGTATCAAGTTCACTCATGCCTATGCGGCGTCTCATGTCTGTTCTCCAACTCGCGCGAGCATCATGACTGGAAAGTACCCGGCGCGATTGCATTTGACAGACTGGTTGGGAGGAAGAAGAAGTTATGCCTTTGAAAGGCTAACTAGCCCGGATTTTCTGCAAGAGCTCCCGTTAGAGGAATCGACTATCGCAGAAGCTTTTAAGGCTCATGGATATGCCACTGCACATATCGGTAAATGGCATTTAGGGGAAGATCCGTTCGGTCCGTTAGAGCAGGGATTTGATGTGCGCGTCCCTAATTGGAACAAGGGATGGCCTAATGCGGGCTACCATGCGCCTTTCAAACTCGAAGGAATAAAAGATGAGCCTGGACAGTACTTGACTGATCGGTTAACTGACTATGCGGAAGATTTCATCTCAGAGAACCAAGACCAACCCTTCTTTCTCTACATGTCCCATTTCGCTGTACATGATCCGATTCATGGTCGTCCTGATCTGGTAGAGAAGTATCGCCAAAAGTTGGCATCGATGGATCAACCAAATTCACCTCCTTTTTTCTTGGAAGGGAACCCTGATGATCCGCAGCCTCTAACTAATGAGCAACTTGCTTCTTTTATCGATCTTCCATTGTTTCAGGACTACAAGGTGTTACCGGAACGAACTGTGAAAATCAAACAGCACCAAGACAACATTGAATTCGCGGCTATGGTTGAGTCAATGGATGAGAGTTTAGGTAGAATTGTTGATCATATTGATCAATTAGGTTTGACCGATAGTACGCTTATTGTTTTCTTTTCAGACAATGGGGGTATGTCAGGTGCAAATTTTGGGGGTGCAAGTCGTGTTGTCGATCCAAGCGGACTGGATAGCGCATATTCCACTTCAAATCTCCCTTTGCGGGGCGCAAAGGGGTGGCTTTATGAAGGCGGTATAAGAGTCCCAATGATTGTTAAATGGCCCGAAAAGTTTTCAGATTCTAGTCTGATTGTGGAAGAGCCTGTGATAAGCACGGATTTTTACCCTTCGCTATTAGAAATGGCTGGTCTTCCAGCTCGCGATGAGCAAGCGCTGGATGGGGTAAGTTTTGTACCAGCCCTAAATGGCGAACTCTTTAACAGAGGACCAATTTTTTGGCATTTCCCGCAGTACAGTAATCACGGTATGCAAAGTCCGGGCGGAGCAGTTCGCTTCGGAGACTATAAGTTACTGGAGTACTTTGAGAATAATACCGTTCAGCTATTCAATTTGCGGGAAGATATTGGTGAGAGAAATGATCTTTCCCAAACCGAGCCAGTAATCAGAGAGGAGCTCAGGGGATTACTTCGTTCTTGGAGGGAAGATGTCAATGCACAAATGCCTCCTCGGAACCCGGACTACGATCCGAGCCAATATCCTCACACTGAATTACCATAGTCGTTCTTCGAAACCTATAGCCAACTGTGAGGCCATATCATGGTACGCCACATATGAGCTACCGGCGAACCGTCAAAGCCCAAGCCCTCTTTAGGCTGTTTAAAATTCCTGCCGACAACATCCTCGAATTGGTCAATCTCTATATTGGTGACATTAGGATCAAAGGAATAGAGGTCGTTTAAAGTGATAAGCCGTGAACTCATATACCAGCGATGATTTTTTGCTTCATCATACTCGGCTTGCACCCAAGGTTCGACTTGATAGTCGTAACCGAACCACTCGCGGTATGCGGAGGGATATTCATAGCCTACCGATTCGTCAGCAAAAAATCTCAGAGCTTGATGTTTTTGTATTGCCCAAGTTACTTCTTCGTCAACGTAAGGCGCAACAAGTTGTGCGCCCCAGAAACCATGATCAGTGCGTATGAATCCCTCTACTGAAATATCGTGTAATAGGCACGCCAGGATAACTTTTTCATCCATCCCATTTTTCATGGCCAGGTTCGCGCTCTGTAGTAAGTGGGAAGGATTAGGAATTCTATAGCGGTAAAAATCTAACAGCGTTGGCTTTTTTGGCATAGGAGGTAAACGAGGATCATCCATTCCAGCTACTAATTTACCAGAGGGTGCTCCGCCTCCGCCGATTCTGCTGCCAGGCGGAGCCATAGATCGCTCACGGTCAGGTTCGCAAATTACCGGCTTACCAACATGATAGGGCAGACCTTCGATCATTACTCCTTCGAACGCCTCTGCACGTTGACTGAGAGTCATATCAGTTGTGAAGCTCGCTGCTGCGACCGCCGCCGCTCTATTCATGAATTTACGTCTGTCCATTCTCCCACCCTCATTCAACATGATTTACTCAGAAGTAGGTTATCTCGATGACAGGTTGGTGGCAATAAGTGATTTGCCTAAATTGAAATGCTCTTGGGTAAAACAAACTTGCTATCGGGCATCACTTCTTAATGGTGGATCCCTTAATTTTGTGGCGAATGACTAGAAGTAACTTAAATAATAAGCCGAAAATAATTCCAGATGCACCGAATAAGGCAGGTAGAACTATCATAGCTCCAAATGCCATAGCCGTGCCTGCATTGAGACCGACCGTAAAAAGATCAATGATCAACCCTCCAACGGCGTAAATTAATCCGAGTACAAATCCTCCCACGAAGAGCCACTTTGTAAATGCCCTACTATTCATAAATAATCTCTCAAGGTTAGTGTTTGTATCGACAGGTCTAGTAGTTATCTTTTCGTTCGTTGATCTTGCCTATTGTTGTGAATTACTCTCTAATTGCAAATGTTTTAAATCCTGTTTTTCGAGTAATCGTCAGGGTATTTCCTAAAAAGGCGTTTAAGGTTAATGACGGACGAAGTAAACACAGACGGTTCAATAAACAGAAATGAGGAAGAATTGGGATCGCGACACCATAGCAATTATAAGTCAGCCATCTCACGTACTCATATTGGTGCCGAGGACTGCGGTAAGTATTCGAACCCGGTGGAGTTTTCTTGGCGACAATTCTGGCAATCTTTCTTATATGAAAATATACCTCCAGGTATCTTCTCACCTATTCTAGCCTTGCTAATGGAACGTTCGATAACCCGAGCATGGTTTGTTTGCCAGAATCGTGGCCTTTGTCCCACCTCAACAAAATATAACTCTAGGGGTTTTATTATCTCAAGTTGGCTATTTTTCTTCCCGGGGTCTTGGCTTCTGACATCGGCCCTTGTTATCACAATATTTGGTCTAAACAATTCCTCGATAAGTATCGATTCTTTCCTTGTGGTTATGTCTTTTGCCTGTTTATTTATGAGAAGGATTATTGTTTCAATCAAGTATGGGTATTTTAGGCCTGAAATCTATGAGAAGTTATCCAAGCCTGCCCCAGAATGGGATGGAGATAAAACACGCAGGCAATTGGTAACTTGGGGGTGGTCAAAGCCTAGTGATTACCCTGGTTTAATTGAAGATGAGCTCACAATAACAATGGAGGAAAACGATGTTTCCCTTGAGGGTATATGCTTTGAGTTAGATCAGGAAACGGTCGATCTTTTTAAAGGAAAAAGTAAAGATAAAAGGTTCAAGGCGCAGACAGATTTTACAAAAGGTAATGAAGTTACAGCTGCATTTCTTCTTACCGAGCTTTTAAAATTTGCATATGAGAGAAATCCTCAGTTAGAAAAATTGGGGTCAAACATGAAATTAATGACTGGAATTTTCGCTCTTAGCCTACCCGCAATCGTCATAACAGCCTCGCTAAGTTACGGGCAAGATTTTTTTGGAACAACTCCTACCAGCATCATCGTTGCCATCGGAACCATAATAGGTTTTTTTCTGTGCCATCAGCTTCTTTTATTTGGACTCTTGTGCCGCTTTGACTTTAAGAGAAGGAAGTCCGCCATAGAGCTGATGGGCGACGCAATTGAAAATCCAGGTGTAGGACTCAGTCAGATTTATCCTGATGATGAAGCTCTTAGGGTTCAGGATCATTTATTGTTTATTAGTTTGGAAAAGAGGGCAAATGTCTTTGCTTGGACCATTACTCGACGCGTTTTAAAGTCATTCGGAGAGGCATTCTATAACCGGATTCAAGGTTACACCTCTATCTTATTCATGTTTTCTCTTGTCTGCGTAGGGATACTTAATCTTCTATTTTGGGGCGCCTTCGAGCACCATATATCGACAGTGGTGGCGCTTGTAACAATCGTTACTGGTATAGCACTCGTGAGTCTGCGAGCTATATTTTCTGCGATTGATCTTCAACGTTTAAGTGAGATGCATCGAGACCGTATACGAAAAAAAATGTTTGTGCTCGAAGAGAAGGCCGCACATTTGGCTGGGGATAAAAATGGCAGCGATGGGGATTCGTCTTTTGTTCGTTCCCTGCTTCAGCAGGCCGATGAAACGTTAAGCTTTCACGAGCTCACATATAAGCCAGTCACGTTGCTCGGGTATCCGGCAAGTAGAAGTTTGATAGGTTCATTTCTTGGCATTTTGTTTACCGGACTTGTGTTAGCCTTGGAAGGATTTTCGGGTTCAGGGATAGAATATAACGCGCTAGGTTGGTTTATATCGTAATGATTGGAATCAATTAAAATGAATATCGATCTCAATCTATTTTCAAAGAAATTTCTCATCCGAAGTTTGCTACTGTTAGTTGCCAGCCTGAACAGTATGATGCTGCTTGAGGCGCAAACCAATTCGGTTATCGGCAGTCGTCCTAATGTGATTTATATTCTTGCTGATGATCTCGGCATTGGTGATATAGAGCCCTTTGGTCAACGATACATCAAGACGCCAAATCTTAATCGGATTATGAATGAAGGAATGCGCTTATTACAGCACTATGCTGGAAATACGGTGTGCGCTCCTTCTAGAGCCTCACTTATGACTGGCCTACACTCAGGACATGCTCAAATTCGTGGCAACTTCGAATTGGGCGGATTCACTGATGAGGAGGAATTTGGACAAATGCCGTTAAATCCTGGCACCCAGACAGTAGCAACTATGCTAGCGGGTGCAGGTTATCGCACCGGACTTGTTGGCAAGTGGGGCTTGGGCGGGCCAGGTTCTCATGGAATTCCAAATAAGCATGGTTTTGACTATTTCCTGGGCTACCTTGATCAAAAACAAGCTCACAATCATTACCCGACTCACCTTTGGGAAAACGAAAGATGGTTCCCGCTCAATAATGCATACTTATACCCTCATCAACCGCTTCCTCGTGATGCGGATCCTTTTGACCCTTCTAGCTATGAGTCCTACAAAAGAGATGATTACGCCCAGGACAGGCTAACCGAGGCGGCTTTGAATTTTATTAAATCCAATTCAGAGCAACCCTTCTTTTTATACTTAGCTTTCGCCGCACCGCATGCTGCCTTGCAGATACCAGAAGATGAATTGAATCAGTATCTGCATTTTGAGGAAACGCCTTACACTGCTCAGCGTAACTATTTACCTCATCCTACTCCACGTGCGGCCAGAGCGGCCATGATCTCAAATGTTGACTCAGCAGTGGGCCGGCTAATGAGCTTGTTGAGGGAGCTCGGCATTGACCAAGACACGTTGATTATTTTTAGTAGCGATAATGGACCCACGCCTGAGGGTGGTGGTGATATGCAGTTCTTTGACTCTAACGGGCCTTATCGTGGATACAAACGCGATCTCTATGAGGGTGGAATTCGGATGCCAACCTTAGCTCGTTGGCCAGGAAGAATTGAGGCTGGCAGCTCTTCAAGTCATGTTTCTGCGTTTTGGGACTTAATGCCAACACTCGCGGATCTTGCTGGTGTTGAAGCGCCTAGCAATGATGGTATTTCGTTTCTGCCAGCGTTGCTCCAAGAAGATCAGGCAAGGCATGAGAGTCTCTATTGGGAATTCCATAGCGTGCGAGGCAGCCATTCCCAGGCCGTAAGATTTTTTGATAGTCAAAACACCAGCTGGAAAGCAGTGCGAATATACAATGAACGTAGCGGATTAAATCCGGAAATTGAGTTGTTTGATCTTGACAGCGACCCGTATGAAACGACCAATGTTTCGGGAACATATCCCGAACTAATAATGCGTGCGAAACAAATCATGGCGCAATCTCGTACGCGTTCTTTTATTGATGCATGGAATTTTGATTTTTTGCCTATGTAGATCCAGTAATTTGTAACAATAAGCGAAGTGGCCAAGTCATAGACGGATTAAATGTACTAGCAGAATCTAGCGATTTCCGGTATTTTGGCTCGCTTTCTTGATGATGAGAGAGGAAATGGAAGATTCAACGATAAAAATAGATAAAGCAGCGATAGGATTGTCTATGCTTTGTATCGCCCACTGTCTTCTTACGCCAATCGCGATAGTCATGCTACCGGCGCTTGGAGCAACATTCTTGGATGATGAGAGATTCCATTATGCCCTACTTTTTCTTGTAATTCCGACCAGCATATTTAGTCTGGGGCTTGGATGTCGAAAACATGGACGGCGAGAAATTCTTATGTTTGGACTATTCGGTTTGTTGCTAATGAGCTTAATACTTATTGTAGGGGAAGATGTATTGGGAGAGTTGGGTGAAAAAATTTCAACTATCTTAGGCGCATTAATTATCGCGTTTGCTCATGTTCGAAATTTTAGAGCTTGCCAAGACCGCCATTGCGGCACTACCGAAAAGAAATAGCACTAAATTATGAGTTTAGTTAATTCGCAGGCAGAGAGTATGGCCGAACAAAAAATAAAAAATCGTGTCCCTACGAATATAATCACCGGTTTTCTTGGCGTTGGAAAAACAACAGCTATAAGGAATTTGTTAAGTAGCAAACCAAGTGACCAGCATTGGGCTGTTCTGGTTAATGAGTTTGGAGAGGTTGGAATAGATGGCAACCTATTTGCCAAGAATACTGACAGTCACAGTGGGGTAACCGTAAGTCAGGTGCCTGGCGGATGCATGTGTTGTTCGAATGGTTTACCTTTTCAAATGGCATTGGGCGTGCTGCTAGCCAAATCTAAAGCAGATCGTCTCTTAATCGAACCGACAGGGCTCGGTCATCCAAAAGAAGTTCTTGCAATGCTATCTAAAGATTATTATCGAGAGGTCTTGGATATCCGTGCAACCCTATCGCTCGTGGATGCCCGAAAAATCGGGGACAGCCGGTATACGAGCAATGATACTTTTAATCAGCAACTAGAGGTTGCTGAAGTAATTATCGCTAATAAGTCTGACCTCTATGGTCCTCATGATTATTCTGAATTGTTGGATTACATTAACAGAAAATTTCCGGAAAATAACAAGTTAGTTTATCCAGTCAATCACGGGGCTTTGGAATTAGATTGGTTAAAGACACCCGCTTTGGAGAAAAATTTGATACATCCCGAAAATGGCTCTTCAAAAGAACTTCCCAGCTCACTGCCGCCGGACTTAGAGGCGCCTGCAGATGGATACATAAGTGCAGAGAATTCAGGTGAAGGGTTTTTTAGTAAGGGATGGATATTCAACGCAGCGATGCATTTTAAGGTTGATAGGTTGCTATCTTTGGTTCATGGCGTAGAGGCAGAGCGACTAAAGGGCGTCTTCATTACTACCGAGGGTTCTGTAGCTTTTAATAAAGTTGATAGCGTAGTGACCCAACTAAATCTCAAGGAACTTAATGATAGTCGTATCGAAATAATCAGCGGTCGGGTTGACACCCTAGAGGGAATCGAAGATGAGCTGCTTACCTGTCTGGCCTAGTTAAGGAAAGCTGAGCTATTTTTTGAAGTTAAATTCTTTAACGGTTTTATTAAGTGTGCGTCCCTACCATAACTATGAGAGAGGATAACCATGAGTAATATATTACGAAGTTGTATTTTAACTTGCCTACTATCCCTGTGCGCGAATGTAGCTTTTTCCCAGGATGAAGAGAGTTTAATGACCTACGATCTTGCTACCAGTGCTATGGATGCGGCTGAGGCTTACGCTCGAGAAAAAGGCTGGAATGTAACAATATTGATTACCGATCAGAGAAATAATCCAGTAATGCTGAGACGAATTGACGGTGCGGGAGGTCGAACTTTTAGCTTTGCTACGGCTAAGGCATTGGTAGTTAATGAAACTGGTTTAACGTCCGGTGAGTATGGTCGTCTGCTCGAAGCAGGGGACATTGAAGAAATTGAAGGGGGAGTCACATTTGCCGGAGGGGTCCCTGTTTATCGTAATGGTCAGAGAATTGGTGCGATATCGACGAGCGGAGTAAGAGCAGCGCAAGATGAAGAGGTTTCGACCGCAGGTGCAGAGGTAATTGGGAGTATTTCCAATTAAATGGTGAAACGCTTGCGTCTAGTTAAGGTCCGGGCGTTTGCTTATTATTATTTCCCTTTTCTAGAAAAAATCCGGCGGCCTATGAATCTTATTAGAGTCTTATTTTTTTTGATTTTTTCTCTTGCCGCTGCAAAAACTGGAATAGCAGCCCAATCAACTTTGTTGCCTAGTTTGGAGTCAGGTGTATCACTCAATCTAGCAGAACATAGAAAATTAACACTAAGTGACATTAACTATCAGCTTGAATTCACTTTACCGGCGGATCATAGAGACCCGATTCCTGCAAGAGGAGTTGTTACTTTTACCTTGTCGGATGCAAGTAAGCCTCTGGTATTAGATTTTCTTGAAGGTCATAAGCATTTATCCAGAGTTGGAGTTAACGGTAAGGATTCAGATTACGAGGCTGTCCTTGAGCACCTGATTATACCTGCAAAAGAATTGATTGTTGGACGCAACAACATTCAGATTGAGTTTTTCAGTGGGGATAGTTCTCTTAATCGTAATCCAGACTTTCTTTATACACTGTTTGTCCCAGACCGAGCCCGCTCATCTTTTCCACTCTTCGATCAACCAAATCTAAAGGCCACATACGATCTAACCCTCATTTTGCCAGCTGACTGGGATGCTGTTTCCTCGGCCAGGCTTATAAATACAGAGGATCTCGGAGAAAACAAGAAGCTGCGCTTTGCGACCTCTGATTTTATTAGTTCCTACCTTTTCTCTTTTGTGGCCGGAAAGTTTGAGAGAGTGACTAGGAATATTGCGGGTCGAAAAATTAGTATGCTACACCGCGAAAGTGATCTTGAGAAAGTATCGAGAAATCTTGACCAGATTTTTGAGCTTCATGCAACCTCCCTCTCCTGGCTAGAGGAATATACTGGGATTGATTATCCGTTTCAAAAGTTTGATTTTGTCTTGGTTCCGAGTTTTCAATACGGTGGTATGGAGCACGTGGGGGCGATTCAATATCGGGCAGATAGTTTGTTTTTAGATGAATCTCCAAACCAGACCGAACTCTTGGGACGGGCAAGCCTAATTGCCCATGAGACTGCACACATGTGGTTTGGCAATCTTGTTACGATGGAATGGTTTGATGACGTATGGCTGAAAGAGGTGTTCGCCAACTTTGTGGCGGCTAAGATCGTAAACCCAACTTTTACTGAGATAAACCACGATCTTAGTTTTATGGTTCGTCATTATCCGAGTGCTTACGCAGTAGACAGAACCGGAGGCGCAAATGCTATTCGTCAGCGCTTGTCCAACCTGAATGAAGCCGGCACACTCTACGGTAATATTATCTACAACAAAGCGCCCATTATGATGCGGCACTTAGAGAATCTGATTGGTCCCTCTAGTTTTCAATCTGGCATAAAGGAATATTTAAGCGCATATTCCTTTTCTAATGCGACTTGGGAAAACCTCGTTACGATTTTAGATAAAAAATCCGCGGATAATCTTGAGGATTGGAGTCGTGTTTGGGTAAACACTCCAGGACGACCACATTTTTCCGTAAGTCAGATTTCTGAAGGCTTAGAAATTAGGCAAGAGGATCCTTCGCGAAAAAATCGAGTTTGGGTGCAAGTATTTACCAAGGCTAGTAAAGCGAATGGATCTTGGTTTTCTGAGACAGTCAATAGTGATGGTGAGGCTCATATTTTTCAAGCTGATAATGATTCATTTTTGCTTAATGCAGATGGATTTGGTTACGGTTTGTTCCCAATTCAGATTGGGTTATTTGATGATTGGGAAACTTTGGATCAAGTAAAGCGAGGCAGCCTGCTTATCTCCGCCTATGAAAATATGCTGGAGGGTCAGGGGGTCGGCGCGGCTGATTACGGGCTTAAGTTAATTAGTATTATGCGTAAGGAGAATAATGAACTTTTACTCGATCTTGTTTTGGATCAACTTAAGCTTATCTATTGGTCATTTCTGACTGATTCTGATCGAGTTGCCATTGCTAATCAACTTGAGAGCTTGTTATGGGACAAGATGTTGAGTTCTGGTGAGGATAGTAGTAAGAAAATATTTTTTGAAGCTTATAGAGATTTTTCTTCGTCGGTACTCGCTGCTGATCGATTGAACTCAATATGGCGTGGGACGCTATCTATCGAAGGTCTGAGTCTTTCAGAGAGAGACTACGTCTCCCTTGCAACAAGCCTAGCCATCAGGTTACCCCAAAGGTCAGAAGAAATTGTGACAGCACAGTTAGGGAGAATTATGAATGCAGATCGGAGACGCCGATTCGAATGGATCAGTCCAGCACTGTCAGCTGAACAAGAGGTTCGAGACGAATTTTTCTATTCTTTACGGGACGTCGAAAATCGTGAGGTCGAGTCATGGGTTTTGACTGCTTTGCAAGCGTTACATCATCCGCTGCGGCGAGACGTTTCTGAAAGTTATATTCTGCCAAGTTTGGAGTTACTTGAGGAAATCCAATCTACCGGCGATATTTTTTTCCCGGGGCGCTGGTTAACGACGACTTTGAGTAATCACGTGTCCTTAACGGCCTCAGATACTGTACGTAATTTTCTTGCTCAACATCCAGACTATAATGAACCTCTGCGATTGAAAATTCTGCAAGCGGCGGATAATTTATTTAGAGCGGAGCAAACGTTGAGAGAGGATTAAATCGCCTAACTTCGCGAGAAACTAAGTCCATGATTACTTCCGCTCTAGCATTTTCATTAAGTAAGGTGTCTTTAAATGATGCCCAACTAGTATAGTGATACGGTCTCCGCTGAATTAATCGACTAGCACTTGATTTGAAAAGACCCGCTTAATCAGTCTTTCGGAGGGGCTAATTAAGCAGGTAACCAAGGAGCTAACCGCCCTAACATTGGGTTGCTTTCGGCAAAACAAACAACATAAGTGTTTTTAGTGACAGCCTGTTGTTGATAAGTACCAAGGAACTGTGCTGAGTTTAGAAGCTGTTGACACGATCAGCATCAATATGGATTAGTTTTTTTCACCTATCAGTTGAAGATTGGTAGTTTGTTATGTTCCGCCGTTGGCCCTAGACTTATCCATGTTTTTGAGAGTCTTACTCTTGAATGTTTCAGAGCAACATTCCTTGATTGTGACTCACAAATTAAATCGTTCAACACACTACCTTAGGACCATAGAGAAGGAGGGGGCACAGGGGGACAAGGACTGAAGGCTGCTAATCAAATCAAAATTTTTTATGAAACGGAGCCGTTCAGCCTTGTCTGATCTGTAATTGAAGAGGAGTTACCAGAGCTTAACAGGCGTAAATTTCTAGCTCTGATACCTTTTAAACCTTTTGACACCAAAACTGGTACATTCCAGAAAAAATGTCTGGATTTTTTCGTTCAAAATCGTTCCACTTGGCCAAGTCATAGATCGCATTTTTGTCATCATAAATTAATCTAAATTTTCTTAATATATGCGGATTATGGAATCCACAAAACGCTAGTCCGAGTTCTTCCAGGCACTCTCCTATCTGCGGAATTGTGAAGTGGTGTTCTTCCACGTGGAATAGTAGGTCGCGTAGTTCGCTCAGGCTATAGAAGTCAGGAACCAAGAAAAGCTTTCTATGATGCGGTTCTGTTGAGCCCATTAGGTTGTCTCTAAAAGCAATCATTTCTCGAAGGGTCGGTTTTACCTCAAGTTGACTAATCTCTCTGCGTACTTTTGCGATATGCTGTCTCGCTAAGTCACTGTACAGTCCGATCATCATCAAACCGCCAGGATTTAAACATTCCGCTAGAATTTTCCAACCAACCATTGGGTTTGCCATATGATGCAATACTCCGGCGCATTCGATCAGATCAAATTTTTGGTCTAGTTTTGGCAGATTCAAGATATCAGCCTGCATGTATCTGATACTTTTTAGACTAAATTCTTCAGTCTTTCTCATAGCGTAAGCAAGACTCGTCAAACTTAGATCAATAGCCAGTATTTCTCCATGTTGATATCGAAAAGCAGCCTCAATGGCCTGCTGGCCGGTTCCACAACCGGCAATTAAAATGCTCGCCTGTTCTATATTTAAAATTTCCTTTTCTGGCACACGTAAGTTGTTTTTAGCAACATATTCAGAAATAGAAATCGAGCTATTCCCTGCTGAAACATGGATCCATCTAGGGTACGGATTATGCTCATACTGATCTTTTACTTTTGCGGAGGTATCGTTAGAAATTTCGCTCAGAGATGGAATAGATTCGCGAAGGGTATGCTCTTCTTGCTTATTGTGGAGTTGCAGTATGAGAATATCTGAAAGTTCAGGAATGGTGAGCAGTGAATTTGCCCATGCGTATTCGCTCAAAGATCGATAGGATGAAAGCAATAGAATTTCAATAGCATTGGGCTGACTATTGATTTCTATGTCTCTTACTATTTTAGCTTCAATTTTCTTGAGGGTCCTAATTTCCTCATCCGTCACGGTGAATATATACTCATTTAAGAAGCACTGAAATGCGATGGCAGAAAGTAGCTTTAGAATTTTTGGCTCTTTTTCTAAATCAGCGATATTAAAGAGCGTCGCACGTCTCAAGTTAGAGAGTACGCTCCCTACTTGAAGGTCGGTTATAGGGCATAAAGCGATAAAATTCACAAAAAGTTCTAAATTTGAGAGGCTTAATAGGACGCCATTCAAGTCTTTGTCTAGATCATCGGTATTATTAATGGAAAGAATGTTTGCAAAGTCTGGATTAAGCTTAATAAAACTGTAAACCGCATTAGATATAGCACGGGGTCTAACTAAATTTTCTTGCTTAACTAAATTGAGTAAAATTGCTGCCATGTCAGGATCGTAGCTAGCGAAAGATATTGATTCTAAGGTTGCAGCAAGATTCAGGTATGCTTCTTTAAAGCCCGGCTTGTTGAGAATTGCTTCTTTAAAACATTCAGCTGCTCCTTTCTTTCCCCTAAGAACAAGGACTTGACCTAGGTTATTATGGGCTTCTGGGAAGGTAGGGTTAAAATGAATCGCCGACCTGAAGGATTTCTCTGCAGCTTGTAGATCTAATGTTTCAAGGTGCATAGTACCTAGATTGTTTAGAGCATTATAATGCTCTGGCTGAATTTCGAGTACCTTCGAATACCAATCTATTGATCTATTAAAGTCATTCCTTTTGCCCTCTGTAATTCCCAGATTATAAAGGGCATTGATCTCTTTTGGATTGAGCTCAAAAGCGCGTTTATAGTAATCAGAAGCTGTGTCTAATTCTAATTTTGCGAGGTGTATGTTACCCAAATTTACTCTTGCAGCAGAATCTTTGGGATTGATCCCTATTACCTTTTTGAAACAATTCTCAGCCCCAACTAAGTTTCCCGACTCCATTAGGCACAAGCCAAAGTTCATATGAGCACCAAGATAATCAGGCTTAATTCTAAGGGCATTTTCGTAGCACTCGACTGCATTTTTACTGTCGCCGAGACTTTTGTATACAACCCCTAAATTGCAGTGCGCTTCCGCTAACTCGGGTCTGATTTTTAATGCATTCTTATAGAGCGATATCGCTGACTCTAGTTCACCCTTATTTAAGCAGTCATTCCCCCTATAGAAAAAATCCTCGTACGGTAGTTCCTTGAGAAGCTCTTTTGCATTCTTATTATGAGGAAACTCCAGCAGGATATCAGAGCAGATGCTTACGACTTCATCATAGGATTTTTTCCTCTTCTTTGTTCGAGCTAACTGAAGCGCTTCTTTGAGATTTAAACTTTCCAAAATATTCTTGGTCATTTTTCTGAGCAATCGATATTTTTAAGTAAATTCATAATGTTAAGAATCCAAATGGTGATAGCGAGACCATATTATCACTGACCTTAAAATGCAATTGAAAAACTACGGTATATCCCTCACAATTAAAGGTATTCTCAATGGAGGGGATTCCCTCAGGATATATTAAAAATATAAGGAACAATCATGGCGCTAGTAGATTTCAGTGGTATCAAAGAGCTTATTCAGGTTAGGTCGGGCAAGGGCAAAGATGAACTGTTTAAGGAAGTATTATTACTGATCCTAGCAAGAGTAATTCGTGTGGACTCAAATATCGAATCTATTGAAGTAGAGAACGTGCAAAAAGCCATTAAAGAGCTTACCGGAGATGAAATGTCTAAAGGGGACATACTGACAGCGGCGTCTTCTGAGATTTTTGAAACTCAATCTCTCGAGCGAGCCTTGGGCAAAGCTTCTCGTAAGCTCGACCCTGAGGATGTGGCTATAATACTGGGTTGTCTCTCGGATTTGATTCGAGCTGATGGTTCTATCAGGTATCAAGAGTTAGAGTTTTTTGATCGTGTGGCTACTGCGTTAAAAGCGTCACCTTCTGAAATTGCTGGTCTATATGAAAAATAGTGAGTATCGGTCTATTGTCAATCAGGGACCCTCTGATAATCAATTTTAGGCATTTCGATGGTGGGCTAGGGCAGGAACCTGTGAATTTTGTATGACAGATCAACCTCGTCAAAAGCCCCTTAATAATTCCCAACCTCTGGTAGATATAAACGAGGCATTTAGTTCCGAGGAGCTTCTTGCGCTTTGCCGGCGCATAATCTCTTCGGGGGTTCTCGGTCGGTCAAAACATTATTCGGCATTGCTGGAATATCTGATTCAATGTTCCCTGAAAGGGAAAATCCCAAAAGAGATTGAGCTCGCCGTTGATGTATTGAATCGAGGCGAGGACTTTGATGTCTCAGCTGATTCTCGTGTGCGAGTATACGTCCATCAACTGAGAAAGAAGTTAGATAGCTACTATCAAACCTTTGAATCTGATGCGCTTTTTCGAGTTGTGATTCCAAAGGGTCAGTACACGATTTCCGCAGAGCAAACATCTTTTCAGACATCCTCCGAGATAGGGAGCAATGCAGGTAAATATAAATCGAGCTTTAATATTGGTCTTTTGCTCATCGCAATCATTCTGTTTGCAGCTAATTTGATATATATGATGGTTACTGATCTTGGAGTTAGCCGAGATAACTATCAGGCTGCTGCTGAACACCCTGTGTGGGATAGCGTATTAAGGGATGACTCACCCATACTGATTGTCATGGGCGATTACTATATTTTTGGTGAACTAAATGCTAACGGTAATGTGGCTAGAATGGTCCGCGAGTTTAACGTGAATTCCCGCTCTGATTTAGAAGAAATGCAGTTCACTGATTTTGAGCGTGCTGAAAATTACTTGGATCTAGATCTGAGTTATATGCCTGAGGGTAGTGCTTTTGCGTTAGCTCGCATAGTGCCGATTCTTCAAGAAAGTGGCAAAAATATAAACATCACTATGATGTCGGATTTAACAACTTCCGATATACGCGATAACCATGTTGTCTATATTGGATACATTTCTGGATTAGAGAAACTCACTGATATAACCTTTTCAGGGTCTGGCTTAAGTGTTGGCCGCAGCTTTGACGAACTCTTAAACGCCCAAACGCAAGAGTATTACACCAGCGATGCTGGATTGCCGGAGGAAGGTCAGCCTTTCAAAGATTATGGGATGTTTTCCACTTTCCCTGTAAGTAATGAGACACAAGTGGTATTGATTTCAGGAATGAGAGACGCTGGGCTGATGCACACTGCGCAAGCGCTCTCGAGTTCAGATGCCCTTGATGACCTGGTGGTGTCTATTGAAAATGATACAGACGAGGCGTTAGCTAGCTTTGAGGCACTATTTGAAGTTCTTGGAATAGATCGAATGAATTTTGATGCAAATCTAGTCTACACAAATCTACTTGATGCGGATCAGATTTGGGCAATACCCGAGCCAAATTAGCTTAGTAGAAATGAATGTAACGTAAAATCTTTCAACCCCTACGAACAATTCATAAGTCACTCTCCCATCAGAGGCCCTTGGTAAAGAACCTTTAAATCGGCTCATGCTATAAGGTTATTAACAGTTATTTACTCCGAGATAGGCACCACTTTACGCTAGTATCTGCCCTTTGTTGGACCCGTATTCATTTGTACTAATGGTCATTACGTACTTTTTATACTAAAACCTGAAGCTAGGAAAATAATGTTATGCCGTCATTTTTAGAAAAAATGCCCAAATCGAAAGGATTCTGTACACTAGTTTTATGCACGGTAACAATGGCAGGTAATACAGATGCCCAAGAAGAATCGGTCGTAGAAGAGATTGTTGTTCCTGGTCGTGCTATCGACACACTAGATCTGAATTCTACTTCTAGAACTGGAAGCCGTTTAGGTCTAACTGTCATGGAAACCCCAGCGTCAGTTGAACTGATTGATTCTAGTGTTATGCGTGCGCGTGGTTATAAGAGTGTGGCTGACGCGGTGAAAAGTTTACCAGGCGTCACATCTGGGGAAAGTCCGGCAGCACCATCCACGTTTTCAATGCGTGGATTTAGTCGAAGTTCAATAACCGTGCTCCGAGATGGTATTTGGCTAGGCCCAGCCAATATGGTTATGCGTCCTCAGAACACCTTTAACCTAGATCGGATAGAGGTACTTCGAGGACCGGGATCTGCCCTGCATGGACAAGGTGTCGTTGGTGGCACTGTCAACTCTGTTATTAAAAGAGCCACCGATAGCGAGCAGCCCATCGAATTGCTTGCATCATACGGGCGCTTTGGTACCTACCAATTCGGTGCTGGTGGTAATACACAGCTGGGCGATTCGACCTGGTTGAGAGTGGATGTTAATCAATATGGTTCGGACGGCTACGTTGATCGGATGGATCCTGAATCGACCAATGTAACGGCTAGCCTCCTGTGGCAAGCGACAGAAGACTTTGATGTCGAATTTCAGGTGGACTACCTAGATGATAGTCTGGCTGATTACTGGGGTACGCCACTGGTCCCGCAAAATTCGGCTATTAAACCTCGCGATGATGTTATTCTGACTAGCTCAGGAGAAACCGTAGATGAAAAAGCCAGATTCCGAAATTTTAATGTTCGCGATGGTCGTGCAGAATCTGATCAGTTGCTATTTCGTATGGATTTAAGTTGGCGGCTAGCCGACAACATTGAGCTGACGAACACAACCTATAGTTTTAATGCCGATCGTGATTGGGGTAACGCAGAAGGTTATGTCTACTGCACAGCAGTAGTTGATGTCTGCACCGAGACAGGGGTCATTCAACGCTATTACGGTTACTTCTTTGTAACTCACGATCAGAACTTATTGGGTAATCGGTTTACGGCCAATATCAATAACCAAATAGCAGGACTAGACAATCGACTGGTAGCAGGAATTGAGCTCACAGATTTAGATTTCGAAAGAGCTCGCGGTTTTCGTAGAAAAATTCCTTTAGCGGCTGGTGACTCAGTTGATCCCATTAGTCCTGTTGCTGGTAATTACGGTGCTAGAGAACTGCGTGGTATAAGCCCGACCGATATCGATACTCGAGCAGTATTTTTAGAGAATGCGCTAGACTTAACCAACAGAATCAAATTAGTAGGTGCCTTGCGTTACGAAGAGCTTGATCTTGTACGTGACAATTTTAATGACTCAGGAGTGTTGGAAGGTTCCAGCTTCGCAAGGGATTTTGATTGGGTAAGCGTACGTCTAGGCGCTGTCGCTAGACTATCTGATGACGTTTCTACCTATGCACAATACAGTGATGGAAAGGACCCAGTGAATGCCAATATATTTCTAGTAAATTCTGGTGAAAATCTCGATCTAACGGATGTTGAGCAGTGGGAGGTCGGACTAAAAGGTTCTTGGCATGAAGGACGCACGCAGGCGACGATTGCCTACTTCGACATTCAGAGGGACGATGTGCTCGAAAGAATTGGAGTTGACTCTGCGGCGAGTATCGGCGGTCGCGATTCAAGTGGTTTCGAAATATCATCAGCGTTTAATCCTATCTCGCAGTGGCGAGTGGGTGCTAACGCTGCCTTTACTGATGCAGAATTTAGAAGATCTACAAATTTTGTAACTTTTGCAGGGAATACTCCGCCTAATGTTGCGGAGGTCACTGGAAATTTTTGGACTTCTTACAGCGAGATAAGTGGCTTGCCTCTCGAAATAGGTGGCTCAGTTCAATATGTCGATGATAGGTATGGTGATAATGCTAATTTAGTAGACTTGAGCTCATACACATTAGTAGATTTATTCGCTACCTGGAGCGGCGCGAACTATAATCTAACTGCAAGGATTCACAACGTAACTGATGAAATTTATGTACCATGGTCTGATGTGTTTTATCTGCAGCAGAATGATCCGGGGTTTATATACGCTAACCAAATCTTACTATCAGCACCTAGAATGTTTGAACTCAGTGTCGAGTTCGCTTTTTAAGGAGATGTCTAGTTGCTAGGAGCTAGAAGATTAAACTACTCGCTGGTTTTCATCGATGGATTAGTATTGCCCTTTGCCTGATGTTTGCCGCTTGGTTTGCATCAGGCATTGTGATGATTTATGTGCCTTTTCCTTCACTATCGGATGGCGAGCGCATTGAGCGATCTGAATTTGTAGACACATCTGCTATTACTTCGCTGTCTGAATCGTTCAAGGCAGCTGAGATTAATGTAGCTAGTCGAATACGGATTTTGCAGTATCAGGAGCGACCGATTCTCGTCGTAGAAGGTGACTCCTCCAAAGTGGTAGCAGTTTTTGCTGATTCGTCAGAGCTTGTTCCTGAAGTTACCGCCGAGAACTCACGAGAATTAGCCGAGAAATTTTCAAATTTCCCTGTTATTTCCGTGAGTGATCAAATCATGTATGACCAATGGGTTGTTCATGATCGATTTGATCCTTATCGCCCTTTTTTTCGAGTTGATCTTGATGATAAAGATCGAACCCATCTTTATGTATCGACTAAGACTACAGAAGTCCATCAAAAGACGAATCGCCAGCAGCGGTTATGGAATTACTTTGGGGCTGTAATACACTGGATTTATCCCACTGTAATTCGAAAGGATTGGGCTCTCTGGGACCAATTGGTCTGGTGGGTCTCGCTTTTTGGTATTTTAGGAGTAATCGCCGGAATTATTCTTGGTTTAAAACACTCAGTTACTGGTTGGAAGCGGGGCTCCCAATTATTATCAAGTCCCTTTAGCGGTTGGTTGGCTTGGCATCATAAACTTGGGTTTATATGCGGTGTTTTTGTATTACTTTGGATATTTAGTGGTTGGTTATCGATGGACCATGGTCGTCTCTTTTCTACCCCTAACCCGACATTAAATCAGGAAACTAACCTGAGAGGTATTCATCTGTCGGCCGCATTGAATCAAGTAACTCAGGAAGATTTGAATAAATTTTCTAATGTTAGAGAGTTTGAGATTTCAGCGCTCGACGGTCGAGCAATGTTAATCGCGAAAACTGGTCAGACATCTGAACTCATATTCACAGAAGCTAATTCTAGTCCCAATCAGGACTATTTGATTTCGACCGCAAGATCTGCGGTTTCTCAGGCGTGGCCTGAGACGGCTATTAAGAGTAGCTGTATGGTTGCGGCAGATGATTTATATGGTCATCTACGCGAGGGTTCCTTTCCTCAAGAGACGCTGCGTATAGTTCTTGATGACATTGATGAGACTTGGGTTCACATCAACTTAGACGACGGACACATAGTTTCAGTAATGGATAAGAGTCGGCGGATGTATCGCTGGCTTTTTAACGGAATACATAGCCTGGACCTTCCAGGGTTCTCCAGTAAACGACCACTTTGGGATATATTTATGGTTGTTTTAATGCTGACCGGTACCGTTTTTAGTATTACAGGCGTGATCCTTGCCTACAAAAAACTAGTCCGACCGGTCACCAACTCCGTTAAAAGTTAAAAACTCTTGCAGCTAGTTCACGCTAGGGTCATCTGACCCTTTGTGATGTATCTGAAAGTATGCAATAAATATAAGATTCTCAAAATATTTACCAAGACAAAAACATAGCTTCCTCGCTAGTGGGTTTCTGTAGTATCTTTCTAGGTAAGGGCATGCCTCTGTATTAATCGTCGTAAGAGATATGCAGAGATTAGTCTATTACTCCATCGTAACTCACAGGAAAAGCAGTATTGGTGATCGTATATGTTTTGTCATTTGTATTCTGAACTTAAACTCCGCTTTATTGTAATTAGCCTACTCAGTTTTCTTGGTGTTGGTCAGTCAGTTCTAGGTCAACAAAACAGTAAGGAGGTTGAAAGTGAGGAATGGATTGCCGACACCATGTGTGCACTTGATAATCGAGCGATTAGCTTAGAGCAGCCACCTTCTTTTACGTTTACTCGGTCTGATGGTAATAATCCACGCCATCTCGATGCCGTTCAGGCAGGTCTCACAACAGATGACTTTCCTAGATTAGAACTCGTCTGGGCGCTCGCTTTCCCAGATACGTCAGGTTTACGCGCTGCACCTGTTATTGTCGGTTCGACTCTCTTTTATGCCGCGACCGACTCTGGTCGGGTTTTAGCGCTGGATATTAATAGCGGGTGTGCAAAGTGGGTCTATACAGCAGATTCCCGCCTTCGCTCTTCCATTGCGTATTCAGAGATAGATGAATCACCTGTGCTTGTTTTTAGCGATTCCGTCGGCATGATTCATACCGTTGATGCGCAGTCTGGAGAGCGAATCTGGATTGCGAGCGGACAAGCCTCTGACAATCAGGGGATGCTTACCGGTACTCCTGTCGTCACCGGGGATAAAGTTATAGTGCCAGTTTCTGGTTCGGGTGTTATCACTGGTGGTAATCCTAACTATGAATGTTGCGAAAATCACGGTGCGGTTACGGCACTGAATGTACGCACAGGCAAAAAGCTCTGGGAATACCATACCATGCCGACAGCTGAATATACTGGCCAGGTAAGCTCAACCGGCGTTAAACAGCGTGGGCCGTCAGGGGCTCCGATATGGACTACACCGACAGTTGATGAAAAACGTGGACAGGTATATGTGACAACCGGTGAAAATACCTCGCACCCAACGACCAATACCAGTGATGCAATTATAGCCCTGGATCTTGGGACTGGAGAGGCAAAATGGGTCTTCCAGGCGCTTGAGAATGACATGTGGAATTTTGGTTGCAGCGCCCGTGGACCAAATTGCATTATTCTGGAGGATACTAACTCAGTTGATTTCGATTTTGGGGGTCCTGCTATTTTGGTGGAAATGCCTGATAGAGATTTGTTAATCGCGGGTCAAAAATCTGGCGACCTATGGGCGCTGGATCCAGATACCGGTTCTTTAGTTTGGAATCAGCGGGTTGGAGAGGGAACAGCTCTGGGAGGTAACCACTGGGGTATAGCTTCGAATTTCGATCGGGCTTTTATGACTATAAATGACCCTGAGGGTATGAATGGAAACAGCAGGCCGGGCATTTATAGTTATTTTGTTGGTACAGGCGAGCCAAGTTGGTTTTATGAGGTGCAACCAGAGTGTAACGACGAACGCAGTGAACGCCTGAGGCGCTGTGAATCTCTTTTTGGATTCTCTGCGACGCCATTGTCTGTTGACGGTGCCGTTATCACCGGCGGGCTCGATGGACGACTTTTTGTGTTCAATTCAGAGTCAGGTGAACTTATTTATGAGTACGACACGGTGAGAGATTACGAAACTATTAATGGCGTTGAGGGATATGGCGGTTCAATTGATAGTCATTCTATTTCAGCAGGATCGGGTATGGTTTTTGTTGGATCAGGATACGGGCAGTTTCGTCAGGTGCCGGGCAACGTGCTTTTGGCATTTAAGCCTTCTGAATGACGCCTGGCTGGTTTTAAACTGAGTACAAAGAGATATTTAGGGTTCTTGATATTATCAGAGGGCCAATCGACGGAACGCACATATACAGGAATTGAAAAGTTATGAAATTATTTAACTCAATAGGACCCAACCCTCGCGTTGTAAGGATGTTTATCGCTGAGCTAGGTATCGAGGTACCGACAGTGGAAGTAGATCTAATGGGTGGAGAAAACCGCCAGGCAGAGCATCTGAAAAGGAACCCATCGGGCCAGTGTCCGGCTCTGCAGCTTGACGATGGAAATTATCTAGCTGAGGTTACCGCGATCTGTGAGTATTTGGACGAGCTTCAGGGTGGAACGAATTTGATCGGCACATCGCCAGAGAAGAGAGCTGAAACTCGCATGTGGGTAAGGCGAATCGATCTACAAATCATTGAGCCGCTAACAAACGGCTTTCGGTACTCTGAAGGCTACGAGTTATTTAAGGATAGACTAAGGCTGATACCTGAGGCTGCAACGGATCTTAAAAAGCTTGCCCAAGAGAGAATCGAATGGCTAGATGATCAAATAGGCGACAAGCAATTTGTGTGTGGAGACAGATTTTCTTTGGCGGATATAATGCTCTACTGCTTTCTGAAGTTTGGAGATACCGTCGGCCAACCCAGCAACCCGGAGTGTAAAAATATTGTCCGACTTATGACTCTGACTGACGCACGTGAAAGCGCGAAGGTGTAGCAGCTAGTAAAAAAGTAAGTTGCTTAGTGTCTGATAGTTAACATTCATCTTTTTGGAAATAAATTTGAGAATAGAACTCTTAATGTGGCTCTGCTGCGGTTTTTTAATAGTCTCGTGCGGATTTGATGGGGTTGAAGATCGGGGTAGTGCACAAGAAAACGTAAATAGCCCAAATATAATTATAATTCTTGCTGATGATTTAGCTATGTCAGATCTGGGGCTTTACGGTGGTGAAATCGATACCCCCAATCTCGATAGATTAGCTTCCAACGGCGTTATTTTTACCAGATTTCACGCAAGTGCCATGTGTTCCCCTTCTCGTGCGATGTTATTGACGGGAGTGGATCAGCATAAGAATGGTTATGGGACAATGGGTGAATATCTTGATTCTTCTCAAAGGGGCAGGCCGGGTTACGAAGGCTACTTGAATCGGCAAGTGGTAACCGTGGCAAGTCTTTTAGAGGATTCCGGTTTTGATACCTATATGACTGGTAAGTGGCATTTGGGTTCGCAAGCTTTGCCGAGCGAACGAGGATTCGATAGAACTTTCATACTACTTCAAGGGGCAAGCTCACATTTTGATAATTCTGGATATGCGAGGGGACAGCCTATCGTAGATTATTACCGCGACGGTGAGCAAACCCAGTTACCTGAAAACTTTTATAGTAGCGATTTCTATACTGACGAGATGATTCGTTACATTGATGAGGGGATATCAAGTGGAAATCCTTTTTTCGGTTATCTTTCTTTTAGTGCTCCACACTTCCCACTCCATGCCCCCAAAGAACTGATCGAAAAATATATCGAGCGTTATATGCTTGGATGGGATGTGATTCGTGAGCAACGGCACGCCTCAATGAAAGTTTTGGATGTCATCAATGAAGGGGCTGAGATGGCAGATCGCCTCGAGCGCGTGCCGCCTTGGAGCGAACTTACTTTTGAGCAGAAGCGTTATCAGGCAAAAAAGATGGCAGTGTACGCGGCCATGGTAGACAGACTTGACCAGAACGTTGGGAAACTGATCGATTATCTAAAATCCATCAATGAATATGAGGACACAGTATTCTTTTTTCTTTCTGATAATGGTCCAGAGGCGGTTGATTTTACAACCTACCCTATATTCCCACCAGCAACCGATTGGATAAACGAAACTTTTGACAATAGTTATGAGAATATAGGTGAGCAAGGAAGTTTTATATATTACGGTGAGCGCTGGGCTCATGTTAGTGCCGCACCTCATAGCTTTCATAAATCTGTAATTACGCAGGGCGGCATAAATGTGCCTTTAATCGTAAGTCACCCAATATCACTGCCAAAAGGGAGGATAGTCTCTGAGTTTTCGAGTATCGTCGATATCACACCAACTATTTTGGATTTGGCGAATATTCCTCACCCGGGGAATTCCTTTAATGGAAATGCGATTCATGGTATGGATGGCCGCTCTATCTTGCCTTTTCTGCAAGGCAATGATGAGACAATCTATCCGCCCGGTGAGGGAAATGGATTTGAACTGTTTGGACATAATGCCTTCATCAGCGAAAATTGGAAAATTACCAGACTGCAGGAGCCTTATGGTGATTTCATGTGGGGCCTTTACGACTTAAATGTAGATCCCGCCGAATTGAATGACTTATCCACGGTTATGCCTGAGAAATTGCAAGAAATGAAACTGTTGTATAACGACTATGCTGAGCGAAATGGTGTCATACAGGTTCCCGAGGGTTGGCGCATGTTTGAGAATCTTGGTACTTCACAGGATTAATTCGATTTGAATAAGAAAAAACTTATCCTAGTCATATTTTTTCTGCTTATGGTTGGCCTCCTAGCCATTGCTTTTTACCCTTTTAGCAAAATGGTCTTTTAGTAACAATTCGACCCATTTGGGTGATCCAATTTATTTACAATAGCGTTTTCTTAGGTGTTATGGAGAGTCAATAGAGGATACCGACTTCGCGTTAGATCACGATATTGGTGTTATGGGGGGGTGAAAATCCCCACCTCTCCGCCAAAAAATCCCCCACTGTAATAACTCAAAAACCCTTCTTGATAAATCCTGTTCGAAGTGAGACATCGGTGTCCTGTCCACTCTCTGTCCGGTTTGTGTTAACGTGTCAAATCTTTCGTTAAAACGTTTTCTGTTGGTTGAAAATGTAAGTCAAAAAAAGGGAATCTAATAAATGGCAACTATTGGCACTAAGTTTTCTTCTACGGCGACTAAGGTCCTGATGCTCGGCTCCGGCGAGCTGGGAAAAGAAGTTGTAATTGAACTCCAGCGGTTGGGTGTTGAGGTCGTGGCTTGCGATCGTTATGAAAACGCTCCAGCAATGCAGGTTGCCGATCGAAGTTACACGTTCTCAATGCTGGATAGCGACGCTCTGCGAAAAACTATTGAGAAAGAGAGGCCCGACTTGATTGTTCCCGAGATCGAAGCCATCGCTACAGATACACTTATTGATCTAGAGAATGAAGGTTTTACCGTGATTCCCTCCGCCAAAGCCGCCCGCCTCACGATGGACCGGGAAGGAATCAGACGCCTGGCTGCGGAACAGCTTGAACTTGCAACCTCACCTTTCGAATTTGCGACGACTCACGATGAGTTTTTGTCAGCGGTTGAAAGGGTAGGGATGCCCTGTATCGTGAAACCAGTTATGAGCTCATCAGGTAAGGGGCAGAGTACGATCAAGTCTGCAGAGGATGTTAAACCTGCTTGGATATATGCGCAGGAGGGCGGTCGTGCAGGCGCGGGCAAAGTAATTGTTGAAGGTTTCGTAGACTTTGATTACGAGATCACTCTGCTGACCGTTCGTCATGACAATGGTGTTAGCTTCTGCGAGCCTATAGGGCACAGACAGGAGGAGGGTGACTATCGAGAGTCATGGCAGCCTCAAAAAATGTCAGATGTGGCCATTGAAAAATCGAAGCATATTGCTAGTCGTGTTACTGAAGCGCTGGGCGGTAGGGGGTTATTTGGTGTCGAGCTTTTTATAAAGGGGGATGAGGTTTATTTTAGTGAGGTCTCTCCTCGGCCACATGATACGGGCATGGTAACTTTGATCTCTCAAGACTTGTCAGAATTCGCATTGCATGCAAGGGCGATAATGGGGCTACCGATTCCAAACATACATTTTCACGGCCCCTCTGCTTCGGCTGTTATTCTTGTTAACGGTGAATCACGGCAGGTGGCTTTTAGCAATTTTCAGCAGGCGCTAGCAACACCAGACACTAGTATTAAATTGTTTGGCAAGCCAGAGGTGAGCGGGCGTCGTCGCATGGGTGTTGCGTTATCGAGGGCTGAGACCGTTGATGAGGCAAAAGCGCGCGCTATTGATGCGGCGAAGTCGATTGAGGTTACATTATAACGTCAACACAGTTGTGGATTGAGGGGGTTTAGGCGGCGAGTTTCATGATTACGGTTTTAAAAAACAATCACCCAAGAAGGCTAATTCAAGGGTTTGGATGAGAACTGGCTTCTAGTTCAAACGTGAAAGTGCCGCGCTGAGATTGTCCGAATTCGTCGATGCTATTAACAACTATGCGATGAAGTCCGCTATTTAAGTTATCTGGTATGTTTAGTTCCCAGATATGTGATGATCTATCAGGGGTTGGGTAAGCGTCATCAGTGTTTCTAAATTCTTCGTATAATCTCTCGATAAAAGGATCAAGTCTAACTCGATAGGACATCAGTATTTCTTCGCCACCGTCTATCGAGGCTTTCACTTTGTCTCGGATCCCGCCATCAAAAAGATTAACAACAAGTTTTGTCTCCGCTTGCAACGATCCTCGATTGATACCGCTATCTTCACTCAGCGTCATCGGAGGATCCAACATGATTCGCATCCGATTTGTCCCGTCGGAACCAGAGGGAAAGGGTATAAATTCCGGAATTAATTCCAAATTGTTAAACTTCAATACGTAGAATCCGTTAGGATTACCATCTTCCATCATGGCATCCCGCACACCACGAAGATCACGGGGTCCTCTGGTCCAGCCGCTTCCTCGTACTTCGCCCAATGTGTGGGCGATCCATGGCTTCCCATTCCATCCGTGTTGATGGTTTATTTGCACCTTGAAGCTATTACTGGTGTCATGTCCTGCGATAGCATAAATATTTTTGAAGGGTTCAAGAGTTTTCAGAAGCTCTCCAAAATTTTCAGTGCGAGGTCCAGTCAAGATAGGGGAGATGCCATCGTCTGCTTCAGTGATCAGAGGAATATGACTGGCGATCACTATTAGCTTATCTTTAGGCACATGACTAAGGTCATTACGTAGCCACTGCATCTGCATTTCGCTTATGTAGCCCCGATAGACACCTCCACTGAATTCATTACCGGAACCGGCATACTCCACGTTATTGAGGGCCACAAAATGCACATTGCCGTAATCAAAGGAATAATACGTTGGCCCAAAATGTTTCTTATAAGTCTCGTTAGCAAATTGAGCGTTGGGAGATTCGAAATTCATGTCGTGATTGCCAGGTAAATACCATTGAGGAATTTCCATTAAACTCATCATAGACTTATGTCTGTCATAAAGTTCTAGGTTATCGAACACTATGTCTCCCACGGTTAAGCCAAATTGAACTCCAAAAGGATTATCGATTAGAGGATTAATCAAATCTTCTCTAACCATGTCCTGCCCGGCTTCATAACGGGCTTGCGTGTCAGCAAATCCATGAGCGAGGAATTCAACTTTCGATTCCGCGGTTATAAGAGGAAAGTCGATAGATGTTGGTAGCGGACCCGTTGCCTCTGTGACAGGCCACAACCATTCCACCGATGTGCCAGCAATTTGTGCTGGGATTCCGTCTGGATAATGCCTGTAAAAAAATTGTGGAACATTAGACTCATCTACTGGTACCGAATAGTTAGCTGGTTTAGAGAGAAAAATTATTTCGGTAGGCGCAATAGAAATTTCATATCTTCCATCCCCGTCAGAGATGACTACATCACACCCGTTAGATAAAGCCACGCCGGCAATGCCGGTTTCATTGATTTCCCGTCTGCCATTGTCGTTGCTATCTGCAAAAACAACACCCCGGGCCAGCTGAGATCCTGCTCGATCATTATTACATTGTGCTGACAGGGAATTTGCTAAAAGGATAAAGCTTATTGCCATTAAAAATCTCATTTCAAAGTCCCCTTAGTGATTATTAAGCTAAGTCCAGATACAGCTTTATGCGGGTTGGTAATGCCTTTATTTTAAGGGTCATCTGGGATAGAGTCGATGACTGTCAACAATTAAGGGTCGTGTTTTTCGGAGGCTAAGTATGCTTATTCCTGCTCTGAGAATATTTGCTTATGTCTGCATCTGGACAACCCCTATACAGGCAGCGATCGCGTTGTGGGGGTTGGGAATCGTTACCTTGACAGAATACAGTATTTTGTCACTAACAAATATCGAGTTTATAAGGAACTACGCTGGGTTTTTCCTTCCGATTGTTGAGTGGCTATACACGTGGTTCTGGAATGCTTTCCTAGACTGGCTTTTTTCCTTACCAATCATCATACATCAAACACTTAAGGCAATTTTCACTACCTGGCTTGGATTTTGGATACTTAAAAGGTTTAGATAGGTGGTTATGCTTTTAGCGTGACTAAAAGGCCGTATCGTGATTTTTAACTAGCGGGCGCCTTAATTCGATCTTCATTCCAGTGCGAAAACCCAAAGCGAAGCGGCGCCGGGTGGTTCTGGTACAAAACCAGTAAATTTATTCATTAGACCGAGCCATACACCGGTGTGGATGTTGAGTTGTCCCGCAACTATCGCAATATACTGCTTATCATCAACACTATAGGTAATCGGAAATGCGGCAGGAATAGCATCTAGCTCGGTTTCCCACAAAATGGCTCCAGTTCTCTGATCAAAGGCCTTGAAGCTCTGATCAAGGTATCCCAAAAAAACTAGGCCGCCCGCAGTCGCTAAACTCGCGGATGCGGGAACGACTTCTTGTCGGTATTGCCATTCGAGTGTTCGGTTTTTCAGATCTATGGCTTGCAATCTTCCATAACTCCCATCAGTTTCAGGTACGGGGATAGTTTCTGTGCCAAGTCCACTTGACAGCAGAGTACCTGTCCCATCGAGGCGGGTGTCCATACAAACCTCAAACATGGGGACGAAAAGAAAGCCCGTATCACCATTAATAGAAGAGGCATGCCAATTGCGGCCGCCCTGATAAAAAGGACAGACCGTTCTAGTTTCTTCAGCGTCGGGAAAGATATTCGGATTAACAATTTTTTCGCCAGTTAACGGATTGATGGAACTGAATACATTTTGTAAGCCGGGATCTACCGAAAAAAGATATTCTCCTGTTTCAGCGTTTAGTGCATCGAATAGGCCTGGTTTTCCAGCTGTGATAACTACTTTCTCCAATTCGCCATCAATTTCCAGCTCGATGATGGACCGTTCGAAACTCCAGTCTAGATCAAATTGATCATTAGCTATGTGCTGAAAATACCAGACGAGTTCACCTGTAGCTGGACGGAGAGCTAGCGTAGTATTAGTGTACAGCGCATCATTACTCACACCGTCAATGCCCAATGGATAAAGTAATGGGCCGGTGTTATAGGTTGGAGATGCGCCGTAAAAAACGAGATCCAGCTCAGGGTCATATGCGCC
>CACJAW010000022.1 GCA_902591495.1 uncultured Pseudohongiella sp. | reverse complement strand
AGGAATATCAGAGCTGAATCGCTTCCCAACTCCCGCTGCAGGAATAACTGCCCAAATACGCATATGATTTTTCGCTATTTAAAATAGAAAAGAACTAAAACCTTTCAAGGAAAGCCTTTATTCAACAATGAGAAAAAAAGTCTCTCCCTTTTCGATCATCCCTAATTCTGATCTAGCTCGTTCTTCGATAGATTCAACACCCGTTTTTAAATCTACAATTTCAATTTCAAGCTCTCTATTCCTCTCATTTAACACCAGATTAGTATCCGCCTGCAGAGTAATTTCATTTTTTAGCGCGTTTAAGGTCCTTACACTGTTATCACCCAACCATACTTGGAATTGGAGTACAGCAATCAGGGAAGCAAATAAAAAAAATAATCGTTTCATTGGAAGCTAATCATTTGCCATTGAGAATTCAGAAATTCCATTAAAAATAGAAGCATCACCAAGCATCTCCTCAATCCTTAATAGTCTATTGTACTTTGCCACCCGGTCTGAACGACAAAGCGAGCCTGTTTTAATCTGTCCTGCTGAGGTCCCGACCGCAAGATCGGCAATTGTTGTATCCTCGGTTTCTCCAGATCTATGCGAGATTACAGAAGTGTAACCTGCTTCTCGCGCCATATTTATAGCCGACAATGTCTCAGTCAGCGTACCAATCTGATTGAACTTGATTAATATTGAATTTGCGATTTTTTCACTTATCCCTTTAGCCAAAATATCAGTATTGGTAACAAACAAATCATCTCCAACTAATTGAACTTTATCGCCTATTTGCGCAGATAATTTAGCCCAACCTTCCCAATCAGACTCGTCCATTCCATCTTCGATTGACAAAATTGGATACGCATTCGTAAGATTCTCCAAATAATCAGCAAACTGAGCGTAATCGAATATTTTCGCCTCACCCTCCAGTTTGTACTTTCCATCTCGATAGAACTCTGATGCTGCACAATCTAAAGCTAAATGTATATCTTTTCCAGGTGCTAGTCCGACTGCCTCAATCGCCTCCATAATTGCATCAAGAGCAGCTGAATTAGAAGGCAAATCTGGGGCAAAACCACCCTCGTCCCCAACTGCAGTACTAAACCCATCTTTCTTTAATACGCTTTTTAATGCATGAAATACTTCCGCTCCGTAGCGCAAAGCTTCCGTAAACGAGGAAGCTCCTGTGGGTTGAATCATAAACTCTTGAATATCAATATTATTGTCTGCATGCTCACCTCCATTAATAATATTCATCATTGGCACTGGGAGAGTGAGAGGTCTCTCATTACCACTCAAATTAGATATGTGAGAATATAACGGTATCCCAAGATGGTTCGCGGCTGCCTTACTAATTGCGAGCGATACGGCAAGAATAGAGTTCGCACCTAGATTTGATTTATTATCTGTTCCGTCAAGTTCTAACATTCGTTGATCTAACACAGCTTGCTCAATAACAGACCCGCCAACCAACGCATCTCTTATATTTAAATTAACATTATTAACCGCATTCAAAACCCCTTTTCCACCGTAGCGACCTGGGTCTTTATCCCTTAGCTCTAGAGCTTCTCTTGAACCTGTAGAGGCTCCTGAAGGAGCACAAGCAGACCCCTGAGAGCCGTCTTGCAAAATAACATCGGCTTCAATTGTAGGATTACCTCGTGAATCGATTACTTCTCTTGCGAAAATTGACTCAATTTCGGACATCTTTGCACCTGTAACGCAGAATAAATTTCAGAAGATCAAGCAGTATCTATAAACGCTTGAGATTTGATTAGGCAATCTATCTCTTTCATTTGATTTAAGAAAGGATGTAAACAATCTAACCTCAAAGCACAAGGACCATCGCAGAGCGCATCATTGGGATTTGGATGAGCCTCCAAAAAAAGTCCAGCAAGGCCCTGTGATAAGCCAGCTTTTGCTAAGTTCGCAACTTGCTCGCGCCTACCATCAGCCGCCCCTGATCTTCCGCCAGGTTGCTGAAGAGAATGTGTAACATCGAAAATGACCGGATATTGAGATTGTTTCATAACTGAAAAACCAAGCATATCAACAATCAAATTCTTATATCCAAAAATACTGCCCCTTTCACAAAGAATTAACTTCTTATTACCCAAACTTTCAAATTTCTCAATAATATAAGCCATTTCTTCCGGCGCGAGGAACTGCGCTTTCTTTATATTTATAACTTTACCCGTTGCTGCCATCGCACAAATTAAATCAGTTTGACGCGACAAAAAGGCAGGCAGCTGAATTACGTCAGCGACTTCCGCGACTGGCTTTACTTGAACAATCTCATGGACATCGGTAATGATTGGTACATCGCATTGTTTTTTTATATCATCCAACCATCTAAGTCCTTCATCCAGTCCTGGGCCACGATACGAAGCAACTGACGAACGGTTCGCCTTGTCAAAAGAAGCCTTAAAGACTAATTGAATATCTAGAGCCTCACAAACATATTTAAATGTTTCTGCTACCTGTAGTCCAAGACTTTTTGTTTCTAAAACGTTTAATCCACCAAATAAAACGAAAGGTTTGCTATTGGATAACTTGATGTTTGCGAATTCAATCTCTTTTTCTTTCATAGTTTTATTATTTTTCGTTTATGCAAGAAAAAGCAATGCTTTTTAAACTGGCGACGCTCTCTGAATTAAAGGGATTTAGTTTCATTTTCTGTAATAGCAGCATTAATAAATCCGGTAAACAAAGGATGTCCCTCGATTGGTTTCGAAGTAAATTCAGGGTGGAACTGACAGCCAACAAACCACGGATGATTTGGAATCTCAATCACCTCTACAAGCATTCCATCAGAAGATTTACCAACAAAATTCAGGCCTGCCTCCGACAAAACTTCTAGGTAATTATTATTAAACTCATAGCGATGACGATGTCTTTCAAATATCTCACTAGAACAATAACATTTTTGTGCAATGGAACCAGGCTGAAGCAGGCATTTCTGCGCTCCAAGACGCATTGTACCTCCAAGATCCGAGTTTTCGTCTCTAACTTCCTTATCTCCGCTCGCTGTAGTCCACTCGTGAATCAAGGCAATGACAGGATGATCACATTCGCTATCAAATTCAGTACTGTTAGCGCCGACTAATCCGGCGACATTTCTTGCATAATCAATCACTGCCGCCTGTAAACCTAGGCAAATTCCTAAAAATGGAATTTGATTTTCTCTCGCAAACTTAGTAGCTAGTATTTTTCCTTCAAAGCCTCTTTCTCCAAAACCTCCTGGCACTAAAATAGCATTGTGTCCTTTTAAAATATTCACGCCATTATCCATTACATCAGCTGAATCTATATAGGTAACCGACACCTGCGTATAGGTCTGAATTCCGGCGTGAGTAATAGCCTCATTTAAAGACTTGTAAGCATCAAGAAATTCGGTGTATTTCCCCACCATTGCTAGTTTAATTTCTCTCTTTGGTTTTAACTGAGATTCAACTACTCTTTCCCATTCTGAAAAATCCGCTTTCGGGCATTCTAAGCGTAGTTTACTCACAACGATATCGTCCATACCCGCAGTACCAAGTGTAGCTGGTATTCGATAGATGGAATCTGTATCAGGTAAAGAAATTACGGCTGGAAGATCGACGTTAGTGAATAATGCAATTTTCTTTCGAGCTGATTGATCGATTTCTTTTTCAGAACGGCATACTAAGATATCTGGCTGGATACCGATAGACCTCAGTTCTTTTACTGAGTGTTGTGTCGGTTTGGTTTTTATCTCGCCCGCAGTTTCAATAAAAGGAACTAGGGTTAAATGCACGAACAAAGCTGTCTCAGCTCCAAGCTCAACTCTCAACTGGCGGACGGCCTCTAAAAATGGTTGAGATTCAATATCACCCACTGTACCGCCTATTTCTACAAGAGCTACATCCACATCTCCCGCACCCTGCTTAATTCTTGTTTTGATTTCATCTGTTATATGCGGGATGACTTGAATAGTTGCGCCCAGGTAGTCTCCCCGACGCTCCTTTTTTAGTACTTCCTCATAAACGCGGCCAGTCGTAAAATTATTGTCGCGACTCATGGTAGTGCGACTGAACCGCTCATAGTGTCCTAGATCTAAGTCAGTCTCAGCGCCATCTTCTGTTACAAAAACCTCTCCATGTTGAAAAGGACTCATCGTTCCTGGATCTACGTTAATATATGGGTCCAATTTGAGCATCGTGATCTTAAGCCCACGCGCTTCAAGGATAGCTGCAAGCGATGCTGATGTGATTCCCTTTCCTAGGGAGGACACGACGCCACCTGTAATGAAGATATATCGGGTCATACAATCCATCTCGTTATAGCAGGCCGCAGGATTCAAGCTGCAGCAGATGGATTTATATCTTACTAGATCGAGGGAACAAGCTCAATCTGAACCAGACTTTCTGAGTTAATCTGAAAAACCAGAAAAATATCATCAGAAACTACGGCCTCAACCACGTAATTGAATATCCTTTTTGCCCTTGACCCGCCTGCGCATTTTGGCAGACACAAATACCAACGACAGAAATTAACTCCTCTTGCTGGAAGACCAAGGGAATTCTGGCCCGTTCCCAGGGCTGAACACCTGCTTCTTGTAGTATCTTTTTTAAAGTCTTTGATCGCCCCTCTGCAGTCTTCAGCACCTCGCCACCTTGTCTATATTTTATCTCTAGACAACCATTAAGTTTCAGAGAAATTCCACCATCCTCGACTTCCTTAGCCTTTAATACTCCATTATTTGTTAACTCGATCTCATCACTTTCCTTTAAATCCCAGGTACAGCCTAATAATTCTGGCTCCTCAGTCGGAACTATATGTAAAGCACCTCGAAAACTAGATAGCTTATACCCTCCAATTTTAAAATTTGTCGAAGATTTAATTGCTACGGGCAGAAATTCGCTAACGATTTGATGTAGCTTATTCCACCCTAGCTCTGCACCTTTGCTAGCGAGGCACCAATATTTCAAAACACCACGCTGTCGCTCTGACGACAATTTGACTAATTCTATCAAGTCTAGAGATTCAGATGACTTATGCATCAAACAAGCGATATCTCGTTGCGCCTGCTTTTCCTCAGCTAAACAAGCCTCATTTATCAAAGTTAATGATTTAAACCAGCTTTCTCGATAGTTAGGCCAGCGGCTTTCAATTTTTGGTAAAACCTCTGAGCGTAAGAAATTTCGATCAATGCAGGTTTCAGCATTTGAGCTATCTTCAATCCACTGTAACCCTTCATTTTTTGCAAACTCACTAATCGAGTTTCGATCAAAATTCAATAGTGGTCTGTATATCAAACCTTCTCCTAGGGATCGACGCTCTGGAATTCCTGACAATCCTCTCATCCCAGCACCCCGATTCAAACGAAGTAATAAAGTTTCAATTTGATCATCCTGATGATGCGCCAACAACAAAACACTATCTTGATCCAAAGCAGCTTCAAACTCACGGTACCTTTCTGCTCGCAAGAAGCCTTCACTGTAGAGACCAGACCGCTTACTTAATCCTTCAAGATTTTTAACCTCAAGATCCACATTATAAGCCGAACAAATTCGTTTGCAGAACGACTCCCACTCCACACATGAATCATTTAACCCATGATTTACGTGGATAGCTTTTATGTTGGATCTCAATAGGCCTTTCCTTGCTAACAACCAAACACCATAGAGTAGAACAGTAGAATCAATACCACCGCTATATCCAACAATAATATTTTTATATTTCTTGACACTCGTCAGAGCTCGATCGAGCGTACTCAGGTTAATTTTCATTAGGCGCTTTGCCAGTAATTGTTACTTTCTCTGAATCAGAATTTTGAATCAAACTAATGATCATGAATCAAGCCCATAAGACATTAACCGGTTATATCTCCGAGCGAGAAGTTCTTCGACATCGATTCTTAAGAGTTTATCTAATTGTTCAACTAAAGATTTCTTAATACTCTCAGATACACTTACAATATCTCGATGAGCTCCTCCAAGAGGTTCGTGAATAACTTCGTCGACTATACCTAGTTTATGTAGTCGATTTGCAGTTACACCCATTGATTCTGCGGCTTCCGATGCCTTAGATGGAGACTTCCAAAGAATCGTGGCGCATCCCTCTGGAGTTATCACAGTATAAGTAGAATACTGGAGCATACTTAAATGATCTGCGATTCCGATTGCGATAGCGCCGCCTGAATTTGCTTCCCCCGTGACTGTAGAAATTATTGGCACCTTTATCCTGGACATGATTGCCATAGTTTTTGCTATAGCCTCATTTATACCTCTCTCTTCTGAATCCATCCCAGGATAGGCACCCGGCGTGTCAATAAAAGTTAGCACAGGTAACTTGAACTTTTGAGCTAATTCCATTAATCGTCGGGCTTTTCTGTAGCCTTCAGGACGAGGCATACCAAAATTATGTTTTATTTTTTCATTCGTTCCTCTTCCTTTTTGATGACCTATAATCATAACCGAGTATGATTCTATTTTTGCAATACCTCCAATTAAAGATTGATCATCCCCAAACAATCGATCACCATGTAGTTCCTCAAAATCTGTAAATATATGCTTGATGTAATCTAAGGTATAAGGCCGTAAAGGGTGCCTTGCTACCTGACAAACCTGCCATGGACTAAGCTTTGAGTAGATTTTCTCCGTCAACTTGTCACTTTTTGTTTTAAGATTTTCTATCTCATCATTTATATTTATTGAGCTGTCCGAATCAACCAAACTAAGCTCGTCAATTTTTGCTTGCAACTCGGCAATTGGTTTTTCAAATGAGAGATAATCATGATTCATAGTAATTGACTTCCATTAGTTCAATAATTGAAAGAGAAACTTTAAACAAAATAGTTTTAAAGAAGTGTTTTTGCCGTTCTGTACTCTAGTTCGATCATGTCACTACCATATTGATCGCGAAGCTTGCCGAGCAGTCCGTCAGTAAGCGAAACCATCCATTCCTTCCCAAGTTCTATCCGCCCCTTGGTGCATAAACTTCGATAATTAATCACAATCTGACAGCCCTCACCATGCGGATTAGAGTCATTGTGTTTCTTCTCGTCTAAATTCGACTGAATTTTAAGGTCGCTCGAAAAAGAATAAGGTAACAAAATGGCCTCTAATTGCTCACAAAATCCCTCTTGAATCGTGTTTTCACTCCAGTTAATGAGTACCTTTTTGATAAATTTGGAACGCACTTGAGGTAAAGTCATAATTTTTTTTGCTCGACCCTGAATCTCTCCATTTGAATCATTAATACCAATGGTACATTCAACGATTAATATGAGATCTTTCTGCAATAATTCTCTATACTTTTCATATTCTTGACCATATAAACCAACTTCAAAACGAGCACTCCGATCATCGAGCGTAAGAAATGCAATAGTCTGGCCAGATTTATTACTTCTAATGGTCCTATAACCATGTAATAGACCTGCTATCAGCTGAGTTCCCCGCTCAGGCCTGAGATTAATTAACCTAGATCGAGTGATTTGCGATAATTCGTTTAAACATTCATCTATCGGATGACCTGAAAAGTAAAGACCTAATGTATCTTTTTCAAGAGACAACCTCTCTTTTTCAGACCATGGTTTAGGAATCGTATCCACCATAACCACGTCCCTACCAATTTCCGTCTCCTGTATGTCTCCAAATAAATCTTGAGCGCCACTTGCTAAATTTTCATTTCGCTGCGTAGCTGCTCGCATAGCATTTGGTAGCATAAGAGATAAATTTGCTCTAGTTTGATCAATTTCCCCGTCGATCAAATTATCCAGAGCCCCAGCTCTTATCAAAGCCTCCATAGTACGCTTATTCACAGTTTTTGAATCTACTCTTTGACACAAGTCCAATAAATTCTGGAAATTCTTGACTTCACGAACCTCAATGATCTTTTGTACTGGGCCCTCTCCAAGACCTTTTATTGCGCCTAAACCGTAAACTATTTGACCGCTCGAATTCACTGTAAAATTAAATTGGCTTATGTTGACATCTGGAGGAGTAATAAAAAGATTCATAGATCGACATTCATCTATTAAAGTGACTATTTTATCTGTATTTTGCATATCAGCAGACAGTACCGCCGCCATAAAATGTGCAGGGAAGTGAGCCTTTAACCACGCAGTTTGATATGACACCAATGCGTATGCAGCTGAATGGGATTTGTTAAAGCCATACTCCGCGAAAGTCTCCATAAGATTAAAAATCGAACCAGATAAATTCTTATCAATCCCGTTTTTGAAGGCCCCGTCAATAAAATTCAGTCGTTGTTTAGACATTTCTTTTTCATCTTTTTTGCCCATAGCTTTACGAAGTATATCTGCACCACCGAGAGTGTAATTTGCCAAAACTTGGGCAATTTGCATAACCTGTTCTTGATATAAGATCACTCCATAAGTATCTGAAAGAACCGACTCCAGTTCTGGATGTAAGTATTCGACTTTCGCTCTACCGTGCTTTCTATCAATGAACTCCTTGTCCATACCAGATCGAAGTGGACCAGGTCGAAATAATGCTACGAGCGCGATAATATCTTCAAAGCAACTAGGTGCAAGTCGCTTAATTAATTCTTTCATTCCAAATGATTCTAATTGAAAAACTGCAGTAGTTTGTCCCGATTGCAACAACTCATAAACTGACTCATCGTCCAAGGGTAAGGTATTGATGTCAATCGGTTCTAGCTTTTTACTCCTCTGTTGGTTAATCATCTTAACCGCCCAGTCAATTATTGTGAGCGTACGCAAACCGAGAAAATCAAACTTTACCAGCCCTGCTGTTTCAACATCATTTTTATCAAATTGTGTAATGAACCCTTGTCCTGATTCATCACTATACAGCGGGGTGAAATCTGTGAGCTTGGTTGGCGCAATAACCACTCCCCCAGCATGCTTTCCCACGTTTCGTGTGATGCCCTCAAGTTTGTGCGCCATCTCAATTATTTCTTGGGCGTCTTCATCACTCTCTACAAACGTCACCAGTGTTTTCTCTTGCGCGAATGCCTTTGACAAAGTCATGCCTGGCTCAAATGGAATTAACTTTGATAATTTATCCGCCAATGCATAGGGCTTGCCTTGCACCCGAGCGACGTCCCGAACAACTGCTTTAGCAGCCATAGTTCCAAAAGTCACAATTTGAGAAACCGCTTCCTTACCATAGAGTTCCGCGACATGGCTAATAACTCGATCCCGTCCTTCCATACAAAAATCAATATCAAAATCGGGCATTGAAACCCGCTCTGGGTTTAAAAATCGCTCAAATAGCAAATCATATTTCAAAGGGTCAAGATCAGTAATTTCAAGAGCATACGCAACCAACGATCCAGCGCCGGAGCCTCTTCCTGGTCCCACTGGTATCTCTGAAGCTTTAGCCCATTGAATGAATTCCATAACGATAAGAAAGTAACCAGCAAATCCCATACGATTGATTATTTCTATTTCTTGGTTCAGTCGCCTCCGATATGGGATCAATATTTCTTCCGTTTTGGATTCATCACCGAACAAGTGCTTAAGTCTTTTTTTAAGACCGTTTTGACTAAGTTCTGATAAATAATTCTCTAGTGTCTCTCCCTCGGGAACAGGATACCGAGGTAAATGGGGGGTCCCTAATTTTAGCTCCAGATTACAACGTTTTATTATCTCAACAGTGTTAGCTATAGCTGCGGGCAGATCACAAAAAAGTTGATTCATTTCTTCCGAGCTTTTTAAATATTGCTGAGCAGTATAATTCCGGCTTCTTCGAGGATCATCTAGCGTTCTTCCTTCATTGATGCACACTCTAACCTCGTGAGCTTCAAAGTCATCTTGAGATATAAAACGTACGTCATTTGTCGCAACAACAGGGGTTTTAGACTCAATAGCTAGCTCAATCAAGCCAGCTATATACTGTTCTTCACCAACTTTACCTAATCTTTGCACCTCAAGATAAAACGAATTTGGAAACATTGTTTTCCAAACCTGCAAATACTTCCCGGCCTGCTCTAAATTGTCTTCCATCAAGGCGACGCCAACGTCACTATGTTGTGCTCCTGATAAAGCAATTAATCCTTCTGTATGCTTATTTAACTTACTCTGAGATATTACCGTCTCTCTAGTATCAGATGCATCTGTGTAAATTCCTGATATTAATTTGGTTAAGTTCAGATATCCTGTATTGCTCGAGGCGAGCAACACGATCTTCGAGCGAACTCCATCGCAGTTTTCCACCAGAACATCGCAACCACAAATTGGTTTAATGCCGGATTTGACTGCCGCACTATAAAATTTGATTAATGCAAATAAATTAGCGAAGTCGGTAATTGCTACTGCTGGCATACCAAAATGCTTGATTTTCTCAATCAGAGAGGTGATCGTCACAATCCCATCATCAATCGAAAACTCAGAGTGTAAACGGAGATGAAAAAAAGCTTGGCGTGGAGATTTATCGAACATTAGAATATATTACAATTACTACCAGCATAGATGGGATAATCCTAGTTCAAATATACATAATTTTTATTTAGTTTTCCTCACAAGATATCACTTTAATAACTTCGATACCGGCGCAAAAGAGTGTCTATGTATTTCGCATGGACCAAATTCAGAAAGTGCTTTCAAATGAGCCTTAGTAGGATATCCTTTATTGCTAGAGAACCCATACTCCGGAAAAACATCTCCTTGTTTTACCATTTCATGGTCTCTACTCACCTTTGCAATAATTGAAGCTGCAGCTATTTCTGCTATTTTCGAATCACCACGGATGATAGCTTTCGCTGAGTAATTCCATGAAGGTATGTGAGTTCCATCAACCAGCACAAATTCAGGTTTAATACTCAAACTATCGACTGCTCGCTTCATAGCCAACAGGCTTGCTTGGAGAATATTGAGAGAATCTATCTCTTCAACGCTTGCCTCAGCTACGGAAAAGCTTAAAGCTTTGTCTTTAATCTCTTGTCGTAACTTTTCCCGCTGCTTCGCAGATAATTTCTTAGAATCTTTTAATCCGCGAATAGGCTTCTTAAGATTAAATATCACAGCAGAGGCAAATACACCTCCAGCCAGTGTTCCCCTGCCTACTTCATCAACTCCTGCTACTAACATGACTATGCTCCTCAGACATGCGACTTCATAATCATTTCGTTGTAATTAAACTTGTGAAACCAACCGAAAAATCTCACTAGCTGCTTTTTCTGAAGCTCCACCCCTCAAGCCCTCGTGAATTTCTTCATACTTTATCAATAGTTCGTAGAAAGATTGCACACCACTCATATATTCATCTAATTCACCTAACAACGCCGTTGTTGTAACCTCTTTTTGAATATACTCTGGCACTATTTTTTCTCCCGCCAGTATATTCGGCAACCCAATGTAAGGAACTTTTAGTAGTCTGGATCCAATTAAATATGAAATTGGTGCCATCTTATAACAAATCACCATTGGCTTTCTCATAAACATAGCTTCAAGGGTTGCTGTGCCCGAGGCCGTAAAGACAAAATCCGACGCACTCAACACTGCATGTGAGTCATTGATTAAAGTGAACTGTTCTCCCGCTACTATACTTAATCTCACCATATGACTTTTTAATCTCAAATGCGTCTCAGGATTACTAAATGGAATTAGGAATTTTAACTTTGGGTACTTTTGTAATGCCTGAAGTGCGGTTTCAAAAAATACGGGTGCCAAACGATTAACCTCATCCACCCTGCTTCCTGGCAGGAGGGCGACCACAGTTTGATCACTTGGGATACCTAATTGAGCTCGATAGTTATAACATCTACTCTCCGAAGACAATTTATCTGCCAACGGATGGCCAACGCATTCGGCTTTTATCTTGTGTTTTCTATAAATATCTGTTTCAAACGGGAATAGAGTTAACATTAAGTCTATTGATTTTTTTATACTAAAGACCCGTTTTTCTCTATAAGCCCAAACACTGGGGCTAACGAAATGGATTGTCTTTAGGCCTCTGTTCTTGAGAGTCTTGGCAAGACTTAGATTAAAAACTGGATAATCGATACCAATAAACGCGTCTATTCGTTCAGCTAAGAATCTTCTCTTTAACTTTTCCCGAAGAATCAGCAATTCAGGTAACCGACAAAGAGGCTCAACAAACCCCATGACGGATAAGCGATCAATCGAAGAGAGAGACTCACAACCAAGAGCAAGCATCTCAGAACCTCCAACACCAATGAATTTTGCGTTAGGAAAATGTCTTCTTAAGGCTAAAATCAACGATGCGCCGAGGATATCTCCTGACCTCTCTCCCGCGACTATTCCAAACCTATAGTGATCGCTCATTTTATTTACGGTGGTAAAATGCTTTATATTTAGCGATGAATACCTTTCTCCGAGGACTCTAACGAATCGATCAGTATTTGAAAAGATTCACACCCTTCGCGCATCGCTTTTAATTGATCTACAGCTTCTTGCAAACTGTATTTTCTTTTGTATATTATTTTAAAAGCTTCCCGAAGATCACCTATAGTGTCCTTGTCGAAACCCCTACGTTCAAGCCCAATTGCATTTATCGATCGGACAGTTGCTGGTCTACCGCTAACTATCATAAAGGCTGGGATATCATTGGTAATGTGGGTCATTCCACCCACCATTGCGTGAGCGCCGACCTTAAGAAATTGGTTTACCCCAGCATAACCACCTAAAATTGCCCAATCGCCAACCTCTACGTGTCCAGAAATTCCTACATTATTTGCGAAAACGGTGTTATCACCAACAATGCAATCATGAGCTATATGCACGTATGGCATTAGTAGATTATGATTTCCTATTTTTGTTAACCCACCTCCAGAGCCGGTGCCTCTGTGAGCTGTTACACCTTCGCGAAATACGTTATTGTCACCGATTTCTAACCAAGTGTCCTCACCTTGAAATTTTTTGTCTGCCGGATCTTCTCCGATAGAACTAAACTGAAAAATTCGATTATTTCTGCCAAGTTTTGTATTAGAACGAATAACAATATGAGACTCTAAAATTGAATCATCCCCTATCCTGACATTTTTACCTATAGAGCACCACGGACCAATGCGAACATTATTACCAATTTCAGCAGTTTTATGAACTTGAGAACTTCCATCAATTAAATCAGTCGACATCTATTTTCCTTTCAGCACACAAGATAAGCATTTCACCAACTAATTGATTATCCACAGAGGCTTCGGCAGAAAATTTATAAATACCTCTGCGATTAGTAATAACCGTGGCTTTTAGAATTAATTGATCACCTGGAATTACAGGTCTACGTAGCCTAATCTCATCCGCGCCAACAAAATAATATAGATACCCATCTTTAGGCTTTTTTTCTTGGCTCTTAAACCCCAAAACACCGGCAACTTGAGCTAAAGCCTCTATAATTAAAACACCGGGCATTATAGGCTGCCCAGGGAAATGGCCCACGAAAAAGGGCTCGTTTGCAGTAATATTCTTAAGCCCGACTATCGATTTACCTAAGTCCATCTCAAGAATTCTGTCCACCAGTAAAAAAGGATATCGTTGGGGTAAATATTCTTTTATTTCTTCAACATCCATAAGCATAATTAGGCTCGCTAGTTAAGTTTAGTATGGGCTCGGCTCATCATCGTCGCTTTGAAATTTTCTCTCCAATTGACGTACCCTTTTGTTCATCTCGTCTAATTGTTTGAAACGAATGCTGCTGCGTTTCCAGTCTAAGGTTTTCATGTGCCAAGTCCCGGATGAATATGTTCCCGGTTCTAAAATAGATTCGCTCACCAAAGACATCGCACTAACATTAACCTTATCTGAAATAGTTATATGACCTACTGCACCAGAGGCACCACCCATAATACAATACTTTCCAATGTTAACGCTCCCTGCGATACCAACGCACCCACAAATTATCGAATGATCACCGACCTTACAATTATGGCCAATCTGCACTTGATTATCGATCTTCACACCCTTACCAATTATTGTATCGTCGATTGTACCCCTATCAATTGTTGTACAAGCACCAATTTCCACATTATCACTTAACAATACGCTACCCAATTGATGAATCTTAATTTGCTTTTCTCCGTCAAAAGCAAAACCGAAACCATCGGCTCCAATTACCGAACCCGACTGAATCGTAACTGAATCGCCAAGTCTTACCTTGTAATAAAGCGAGACATTGTTCTGAAGATAACAATCCTCGCCTACCGTAACACCCTCACCAATATAGCAATTGGGACCAATAACAGAACCTCTCGCTATACTTGCGTTTTCTTCTACAATAACATTTGGACCAATCGACACGGTGCTATCTATGCAGGCCGATTCAGCTATAACCGCACTTTCATGAATTCCGATATTTCTATTAAAATTGGGTTTAAATAAATGCGTTGCGTCAGCGAAACTCAGATACGGATTTTTAGATATTAAGGCGTTAGTAGGACAAAACTTTGCGTATCTTTCTTCAATAATTACAGCCGATGCCTTTGTTTTTTCGAGCTGATTCCTGTAAGACGGATTACTTAAAAAGCTCAACTCACCCGAAACAGCATTACGCAATGTTCCAATGCCGGATATTTGACACAAATTATCACCAATCAGCTCTAATCCAAGCTTGGAGGCTATTTCGCTCAGATTATATTTGCTAATTTGTGTCACTTGACACTTCCCTGAGGAATGAGTTATTGGTCAGCAGTACTTCCAACCTGCGAATTTTCATTGAGTTTTGCTGTAACTCGCGGTGTAATGTCAAGAACTGGCGCAAAATATGGTGCAGACTCAGTATTTAGAATCAAATCAAAACCACCTTCCGCCACAACATCCATAACCGCTTGAGTTAACTCTTCCTGCATGCTTTGAACGAATTCTTGATTTTTTTCTTGCAGCGCCGTCTGGACCCTTTCTTGAATAAGTTGTAACTGAACCTGCAGATCCTGGGCATCTGAATTCATTCTACGAACCTCATCCTCAGACATTACAGCTTCATTCTGTTGGTACTGCTCTTGGAGAGTCGTCAACTCTTCTGTTAACTCATTTGCCCTTAGCTCATCTTGAGCAAACTCCTGTTCAAGCTCTTGTTGGACCACCCGAGCAGCATCTGAATTAAATAAAGCCTGTATCGCATTTAAAATGCCTATCTTAGTATCTTGGGCGCTGACACCTTGCGATTGCAAAGCTAGAGCAAGAACCACTATAAAATATTTAATAGTCTTCACAATTTTTCTCCGTTACTGTTTCTTTACAAGTGCTGGCCATTAATTTCAAGCACATCATTGCAGCCTCAAGTACGTATACTCACTAATTAAAAAGCACCGACCGTAAAATCAAATGTCTTTGTATCATCCCCTGGCCCATCCCCAAAAGGTGCTGCCACGTAAAATGTTAGAGGGCCAAATGGAGACAAATATGTAAAACTGATGCCAGCCGCATACCTAAGCTCTCCCAGATCAAAATCTGAGCAATTTTTCAATAATGTTTGTCTCTTCGTACAACTAGTCGAGAATACGTTACCTGCATCTATAAAAAAAGCCGACCTAACTTGATTAGCATTAGGAACAAAAGGCAATGGAAACAGTAATTCTAGCGACGCTGTTGCCAGTATATTACCACCAAACGAGTCGTAATCGCGATCCAAGTAGAAATTTTGTATCGCCAATTGGACCTGCTCGTTTCCGTCCGAATCTAATATCGGAAGACCAACTTCATCGACTAATGTCTGAGTTTGATAACCAAAATCGTTGTTGATCTTTGCGGTTCCATCTAAGTTTCTAATTATATTCCCATTCTCATCTCGAGCCAAAGAAATGCCTGTTTCAGTCAAATAACGAGCTCCAGCAGTACTCGAAGGCCCCAGGCTATTTTCTTCATAACCTCGAAGTGACCCTCCACCGCGAATTAAACCACCGGCAAAAAAGTTATTAAAGAAAGGAAGTTCCTTAGACTCTCCATAACCGATTCCGTAACCCAGATTTGTGCTTAGTGCTATGACCCAGTTTCTGCTGTCAGTTAAAGGCCAGAACATTTGGCTCGTATAATTCAGTCGGGCATATTGAAGATCACTGCCTGGTATCGTAACTTCAAGATTGAGCTGATGAAGAGAACCGTCATTAGCTAATTGCCCTCTATTAAGCGTATTTCTGAACCAATTCCCCGTGATAGTAAAATTATTAAACTCATCCCCAAAACGATCAACAAAGCCCAGATCCTCTGGTGTTTGAAGTTGCAAATCTGATAAACCAGAAACATCGCCAAGTAGCGCATCCCTCACTGCCCCATCAAATGGATTTGCGTTTAAAGGCTGAATAACGTAATTATTAATACCATCAATTAACTTCGGACTTGATTCAATTTCCTGAACAGACCCATAACCAGAACTTAATTCTGTATGAGTAACTCCTAAATCGAATCCTAAAACCTGAATTTCACTTAGAGGATAACTAAAACTTAAGGACCCTCCCCAAGACGTAGTGTTAAAGCTTGAGACATTAAAAGGAGAATCTATTTCTTGTAAAAATAAGTTAAAACCCCTGCTGACGCCATCTGGGGTAAAATATGGATTTAAAAACTGAAAATTGAGCCCCTTCATGAATCGACTTCTGTTTACACCGACCCCAATTGTTTGCCCAGTACCTAAGAAATTAGCAGCCTGCAAGTTAGAGCTAATAAAAAAATTACCTCCTCCCCCTGTGCCAACTGAAAAACTTATGTTGCCAAAGTTTTGCTCAATAACATCATAATTTACATTTACCTGATCATCGGTTCCCGGTATCTCTTCAGTTTCTACTTCAACTGTTTCAAAAAAGCCGAGTCTCTCCAATCGGACCTTAGATTGCTCAATTGCAAGGCTAGACGCAGGAGCACTCTCCAATTGGCGCATTTCTCTCCGCATTACATCGTCTGCTGTAGAAGTGTTTCCCGCAAAACTGATTCGGTTTACATAAGTGCGATTACCAGGCTCAATAAAGAACGTAACTTCGACCGTTTCTTCGCCCTCATTAACCTCTGGAACACCAGTTGCCTCAGCAAACGCATAACCCAAATTACCAAGAAACTGAACCATGATCTCTTCGGTTCCAGTGACCAAAGCTTGTGAATATATCTGCCCAGGCTGAACAAAAATGGCTGCCCTTAATAAGTTTTCGGCATCAACGAGATCTCCTGCTAAATCTACATTTGAAATTGTAAACTGATCTCCTTCTGAAACATTGATAGTTATATATACTTCCTCACGATTAGGAGTAATTGAGATTGGGGTTGAATCTATACTAAATTCAACAAAACCGTTGTCCAAATAAAAGGATTCTAATCTTTCTAAATCACCTGAAAATTGTTCTCGCGAATAACGATCTTTTCTACTCAAAAACATGTACCAAGGTTTAGTTCCTAGTTCAAATAAATCAAGAAGCTCATCCTCTTCGAAAGCTTCGTTTCCGACGAGATTTATATTACGTATTCGGGATTCCTCTCCTTCATTTATTTCAAGGCTGATAGCAACCCGGTTTCTCGGCAATTCTTCTACTTCTATCTCTACTGAAGCTCCATAACGCCCGCGAGAAGAATAGACTTCCTGAATACCTTGCTGTATCGCTTCCAGGGCTGCTCTCGTAAATATCTGCCCCTCTGCAATATCTGCAGTCGCCATGTTCTCAATAATATCTTCGGTCTCGAGAATGTCATTGCCATCAATAGTAATCTCTGCAACCGAGGGTCGTTCAAGCACCGTAATCACAAGGATATCTCCTTCACGAGAGACCTCAATTTCGTCAAAGTATTCTGATTGAACTAGTTCTCGGATTATCTGTCCCGGAGTCGAAGCAGTCACTCGATCACCAATACCGACAGGCAAGAGATTGTAAATAATTCCTGGTGATATTCTTTGATATCCATCTACAATAATGTCTGCGATTGTGAAAGATTGCGCCTTCAAACCAAACGGAGCACTCAAAAGCACAAGCAAACAAAAGATTAGTTTTCTCATTAGTAGCACTGACTCAAATATAGCTGCGGTTATGCGGCACTGGGATAATTTGATTCATTTTTAGAAAAATCGATTAAAGTCATTGTAGATCGCAAGAACCATAATACTGGAAATAATTAACAACCCTAACTGAAGGCCCCACGCTTGAACTTTCTCTGGCACAGGTCGCCTGATAATCATCTCTACAACGCAGAATAATATCTGTCCTCCATCCAAAACTGGAATTGGCAAAAGGTTGAGCACACCTAAACTTATACTGAGCAACGCCAAGAACCCTAAGTAAACTTCTAAACCATAAGCCGCTGTTTCTCCGGCCACTTGAGCAATCGTAATAGGGCCATTAATATTTTTTACGGAAATTAAACCGATAACCATCTTCTTGATTGCGCTCAGTACAAAAAGTGACTTATCCCAAGCTTCCTCAAGGGCTGGAATAATTGCTGAAATTGGGTTAAACGTAATTTCCCGAACCATTTCAGATGACACAAGCTGATTTAAATTTGTTCCTTGAGCATAAGCGCCGATCGTTCCATAGATTGAGCCACCGGCCTCACGATTTGCCATTGGCCGCAGATGCAATAAATCCTCTACACCATCACGTTGGACAACAACTTCTATCTCTAGTTCCGGATTGGACCTAATCTTTTCGACCCAATCGCTCCAACTTTTAATATTAATATCATTGACTCTCAAAACGATATCCCCAGCACGCAAACCACCAATATCCGCTGCCCCACCTTCTATCACTCCACCAATTATCGGCGGGATTTGTATACTCACTATCCCAAGGTCAGTTAGAGGATCAGGTTCAATATTGTTTGCCATCCATTCATTAATGGGTAAAGCAATATTCAAGTTTTCATCGATACCTGGTCGAGTAATCGTTAACTTTATTTCTCCTGTTTCACCTAGACGCGACAACATCTTCATGTTTACCTGCTGCCAAGTGAAAGTTTCTGTGCCATCAACTAACAGAATTTCGTCATTCTTCTTTAGTTGCGCCAAAAATGCTGGAGAATCATCAACAACGTCAGATACTATTGGGGCTATTCCACTCTTGCCATACGCAAGATTTAATATCCAAAATACAGCGATGGCTAAAAGAAAATTCGCCGCAGGGCCAGCAACGGCTATTAATGCTCTCTCGAGAGGAGATTTAGATGCGAAAGATGCATGTTCCTCCTCTGCAGGCACATCATCCGCCTCCACGAGCTTGGTGTCTTCCTGACCTAACATTTTCACATATCCACCCAATGGAATTGGTGCTATTACAAATTCAACTCCGTCTTTTCCCCTCCAGGACTTAATAGCCCGGCCAAAACCTATTGAAAATTTAAGCACCTTAACTTTACAGCGGCGGGCAACCCAATAATGACCAAATTCATGGATTGTAACCAAGATTCCCAAGGTTATGATTAAAGCCACTACACTTACCATTGTTTGAAAAACTATCGCCATTGCACATCTTTACCCAAAAATAAGAAAACTGGGCTAGCTCCCTTTATTAATCAATTGGTTAGACAGTTGTCTCGCCCGCAAATCGAGGTCATGAATAATAGCTATAGATGCAGGCGATTCACAAGGTATTTTCATCATTACCTCCTCAATTATCTGAGGGATTTTTACAAAACTGATCTTACCTCTCAAAAAAGCCTCAACGGCCATTTCGTTAGCTGCATTTAGCAAAATTGGACTCGAGCCTCCCTCTTTTGCTGCCAACCTCGCTAATTTTAGGCATGGGAATCGATCCTCATTTACCTCTAAGAATTGCAAATCTGTGAGTTCGACTAAATCTAGGTGTTCTACTCCCGATTCCATCCGTTTTGGATAAGTCAAGCCGTACGCAATGGGTATTCTCATATCGGGATTAGCTAATTGCGCAAGTACAGAGCCATCCAAGAAATACACAAGTGCATGTACGATACTTTGTGGGTGAATAATCGCATCTAATTTAGGCATGTCCACGTTAAATAGGTGATGAGCTTCAATCAACTCTAACCCCTTGTTCATCATGGATGCTGAGTCGACAGAAATTTTTTTGCCCATCTTCCATGTAGGATGTGCGCAAGCCATTTCGGGAGTAATGTATTTAAACTCCGAAGAATCTAGGTTTAAAAATGGGCCTCCTGACGCTGTTAATACGAGTTTTTCTACACCTTTAAACTGAATAGCACTAGCTTCTGATTTTTCATTGCTCAAACATTGAAAAATGCCACTATGCTCACTATCGATTGGAATTATAGTTGATCCTGACTCAAGAGCTGTCTTCATAAACAACTGCCCAGACATTATCAAAGCTTCTTTATTGGCTAACAATATCCTTTTTCCATTTTTTGCAGCGTCAATTGTAGGATTCAAGCCCGCAGATCCAACAATCGCAGCAATTACGATATCAACTGCGGAATCACTAGCAACCTCGTCCAAAGCATCTTGACCTACTTTTAATTTCGTATCACAATCAGATCTCTTTAGAGACTCATAACATGAGTCAGCAAGACTTTCATCGCCGATAACAGCAATGCGTGGGTTAAACTCCCTGCACTGTTTTATAAGAAGTTCTGCATTTTGATTGGCAGTTATGGCAAAGAGATCAAATTTATTCGAGGATCTCATCAAGTCTAAACTACTCCGACCAACTGAGCCTGTAGATCCAAGTATAGTTACTGATTTCTTTGTCATGGATAATTTTTACTTAATAGTTATGAGTAAAATCAACGAAAAGCATGGTACCACCGCCAAAAGCCCATCCACCCGATCCAAAATTCCCCCATGACCAGGTAGCATATTTCCGCTATCTTTAATGCCCTGATTCCTCTTAAGCATACTTTCAAACAAATCTCCCACTACGGAAAAGACTATAGTCGTTAACGTCAAAAATATAATTAAAAAGGAATCGATTTGAAAAAACGCTGGAAAAATTAAATCAACTAATCCTGTTATCAATATAATTGTCAAAACACAAACTGCACCCCCTCCCAAAACTCCTTCCCATGTTTTATTTGGACTTAATTTTTCAGCTAGTTTTATGCGTCCGAAGTTTCTACCAACGAAATAAGCGCCAATGTCTGTTGCCGCAACTAATATTACAATGAGTAGTAGTAAATATCCCTCTGGATTAAGGAGTTTAAGTACTATCATCCCATTCCAACCTGGAATGATCACCAATAAACCCATCGCTGTTAATTTATATTTCTTTTTCCAAAACTCAAAATATTTAGGGTAATGATAAAGAAAAAAAACTGAACTGCTCCAAAACAACAAACCTATACAGAGAAAAATCAGGGACATATCTTTATCAAATTGGTCCTGATTATTACTTAACCCAAGCTCTTGATGTAAGAAACCAAGAATACAAATAAAGCAAATTGCGTAAGCAAATTTAAATGACTTTTTTGTAATCCCGGCAAGTCCCGCCCATTCCCACGCTACAAAGCCCATGAATCCCGAAATTACAATGCTAAAAACCAAAACAGACGATTTAGTGCTAATTAAAATGAAAGCAGCAACGAGAACTAGGGCAGTTTTTATACGCTCTCGCAGCACTTTAATTACCTACTCGGAAAATTTTGTTCTGGCCACCAAAACGTCTTTGCCTGTGAGCGTAATCATCTAAGGCTAGTTGTAGCTCAGATTCGTTAAAATCAGGCCAAAAACAATCGGTGAAATAAAATTCAGTATAAGCAAAATGCCATAATAAAAAGTTACTAAGTCGACGCTCACCACCTGTTCTAATGCATAAATCAGGATCCGGAAAGCTACCCAAACTTGTATAGTTATTAATCAATTCTTCATTAATTTGCTCAACACTTAACTCTTTTGAACGAATTTTACTACATATTTCTATCGTCGAATTAACTAGGTCCCAACGACCTCCGTAGTCGGCAGCTACGATAACTGTTGTTCCAGCGTTATTTTGAGTGAGATCCTCAGCCTGCTTCATACCAAGCTGGATTTTCTCTGAAAAATTACCCCGTTTACCTATGAACAACAACCTCACGTTATTATTGTGAAGCTGCTGAATTTCACCACGGTTCAATACAGTCAAGAATAAAGCCATAAGACTTTTTATTTCTCCAGACGGCCTAACCCAGTTCTCACTGCTAAAAGCGAATAAAGTTACATACGGTATCGCTTTCTCAACACAAGCATTTATTACTAATTTTGCCGCCTCAGCACCATGTTGGTACCCCCGCCTTGGAGAAAAGCCTTTAGACTTAGCCCAACGGTTATTCCCATCCATAATAAAGGCTATATGCTTTGGATTGTTTTTCAAGTTTGGAGAGTCAGGCGTCATTTTTAAGTCAATATCTTCGATTAATCACCTGATAGTTGAAGGGCAGTAAGTTTGGTAATTTTCTAAAAAGAAAGCAAGTCCGATTCTTTTACTTGATATACAGAGTCCACTGTTGTCACATACTTATCTGTGAGTTTTTGCACGCTGTCTTCGGCTCGTCTCTGCTCATCTTCACTAATAACCTTTTCTTTTTGTAAATCTTTAAAATCAGAATTAGCGTCTCGACGAATATTGCGAAGTGCAATCTTTGTATTTTCAGACTCACTCTTTGCCTGCTTTGTAAATTCCCTCCGAGTTTCCTCTGTTAAAGGAGGCATAGGAACACGAATAGTGTCCCCGTTATTGGATGGATTTAATCCTAAGTCAGATTTTAAAATTGCCTTCTCTATCTCTCCAATTATATTCTTTTCCCATGGAGATATAATAAGATTTCGGCCTTCTTCTACACTCACATTAGCTACCTGACTTAACAAAGTATCAGATCCATAATATGAAACCATGATGCTATCAAGAATACTGGGATGGGCACGCCCTGTTCGAATTTTCTTAAATGACTCTTCCAATGAGGTAATAGACTTTTGCATTCTCTCTTCGGCGTCTTTGATAATATCATCTACCATTCAATTTCCCCTCATTATATTGACTCATAGTTAATAGCTACTACTGGATTAACGTACCGTCCGACAGTCCCGATATGTTATCGAAGAGGGAGCCAGGCCTCTGCATGTTAAAGACTTTTATAGGCATTTGATGGTCTCTACACAAACAAATAGCCGTTAGATCCATTACCTCAAGTTTTTTTTCCAATACCTCATCGTAACTTAAACGGCTATATTTAGTAGCTTTAGGATTATTTGTCGGATCATCTGAGTAAACACCATCAACTTTTGTAGCCTTCAAAACTATGTCCGCATTAATTTCTATTCCTCTTAAACAGGCTGCAGAATCTGTAGTGAAAAATGGATTACCAGTGCCTGCAGAAAAAATCACGACATCACCTGAATTAAGATGACGGATTGCCGTCCGGCGATCATATTGCTCCACCACACCACTCATCTGGATTGCCGACATTACTCTTGTTGGCACATTATTTCTCTCAAGAGAATCTCGCATTGCTAAAGCGTTCATTACCGTAGCAAGCATCCCCATATGATCGCCGGTTACCCTATCCAATCCTGCAGCACTAAGATGGGCTCCTCTGAACAAATTACCGCCACCAATAACCACACCTACTTGAATGCCAAGCTCAATTATTTGCTTTATCTCCAATGACATACGGTCTAACACATTGGGGTCAATACCAAAACCAGCATCACCAGCAAGCGCTTCACCACTCAACTTTAAAAGAATTTTTTTATACTCACTTTCCAATTTTGCCATATCGCATCTACGAGTCAGTTAATTTATGCTCAAGAATTAAGTTGCGCAGCTACTTCAGCAGCGAAATCCTCTTCTTCTTTTTCTATACCCTCCCCGACCTCATACCGAACAAATTGGACTATATCGGCTCCTACTTCCGCCAATAGATCACGAATGGTGCTCTCCGGATCCTTCACAAATTGTTGCTCTAGCAAACTAACCTCTGAAACGAATTTACGCAGACGACCACTAATCATTTTTTCCACAATTTCATCAGGTTTTCCGCTTTCTCGCGCTTGCGCTGCGTATATTTCTGACTCTTTTGCTAGAACATCTTCTGGAACATCTTCAGGTCTTACAACAAGTGGATTAACGGCAGCAATGTGCATAGCTATGTCTCGTGCTAGAGCCTCATCGCCCCCTTTAAGGGAAATTAGAACACCTATTTTTCCGTTATTGTGCACATAGCTTTCAACTATCCCTTGGTTAGCGTTCTCAAAGTTTAATCTCTCAATTCGCCTGACGCTAATATTCTCGCCAATTTTTTGCACTAGGGCTTGTCGCGACTCCTCAAGACCTTTGCTTAATAACACTTCAACACTCGCCTCGTTTTCATTGTATGCAATCTCAAGCGCTTCACTGACAAAACGTAAAAAGTTCTCATCTCTTGCCACAAAATCTGTTTCACTGTTCACTTCAATAATCACACCTCGATTGCCATCGCCAGAAATTTTAGCCATCACCACTCCTTCAGCAGCAACCCTACTTGCCTTTTTTGCCGCCTTTAGACCACTAGCCTTGCGGAGATCCTCAATCGCTTTTTCCATGTCACCACCGGCCTCCGATAGTGCTTTTTTGCAATCCATCATACCCAAACCAGTTCGTTCTCTGAGTTCTTTCACCATACTCGCAGTAATGCTCGTCATTATTTATGCTCCATTTATATTAAATGAATTTAAAATTATTTATTTGAAAAAAGGGGGCTATAAGCCCCCTTGCTGATTTCTTGCGTTCCCAACATCGCATTTAAAATTTTTATACGAGGCACTTGCGGCAATTCTTAATGCTTTTAATCATCTTGTTTTTCCTTAGCAACTGATTTCTTCTTCGCTGTTACTTTTTTCTTTGCAACAGTCTTCTTTTTTGCGGGCGATTTCTTTTTAACAGCTACTTTCTTTTTAGTAGCAACTTTCTTTTTGGTGGTTGCACTTTCCTTCTTAGCGCTAGCACTATCTGATTTCTTTTTATCCGCATCACCTGGATCGTCTTTCTCAGAGGTGCTAACGACAGCCTTATCCTCGGCCGAAGCATTCTCTTCAACGACAACATCGCTATCCAAGTCTTCGGCTGAAGCAGGAGTTTCGCTTGCAGGAGCATTAACCTCTTCTTCAGGTGGCGAATCGTCCTCCGATGCATCGCTTCCATCTTTTGATCCTGTTTCAGTTTCAGGACTTATTTCGTCGGATTTAGCTTGCAAATTTTCAATCTGTTCGGCTTCAAGGCTAACTGACGAACCTTGTTCTATTTCGACAAACTCGTTCTCAATCCCATTATTGTTAGATTGACCTTCCAAACAAGCATCCGCGATCGCAGAAGTGTATAGCTGAATTGCTCTTATTGCGTCATCATTGCCAGGGATTACAAAATCCACACCATCCGGACTACTGTTTGAATCTACGATTCCAAAAACCGGGATCTTTAGATTATTAGCCTCCGTGACAGCTATTCGTTCATGATCCACGTCTATCACGAATAGAGCATCTGGAAGCCCTCCCATATCTTTAATACCACCTATGCTTCGCTCCAATTTCTCTTTGGCTCGAGTGAGCATTAGGGCTTCTTTTTTTGTTAGGCGACTGAATGTTCCATCCTGTTCTTGTGTCTCAAGCTCTTTCAGACGCTTAATTGAGCCCCGAATTGTTTTATAGTTTGTGAGCATACCCCCAAGCCAGCGGTGGTTTACATAGGGCATGCCAGCCCGTTCAGCCTGCTCACGAATAATTTTGGCCGCAGCGCGTTTCGTGCCAACGAATAAGATTTTTTTCTTTTTCTCAGCTAGGCCACTTATCTTCTCAAGGGCCGAGTTAAAAGCCGGAAGCGTGTGCTCTAGGTTAATAATATGGATTTTATTGCGAGCGCCGAATATGTACGGTTCCATTTTTGGATTCCAATACCGACATTGGTGTCCAAAATGAACTCCCGCACGGAGCATTTCTTTCATGCTGATAGACATGTTCTTACCTTTTTGTTTGGGTTAAGCCTCTATACACCCCATCAATCAACCTTTAAAAACTACCAAGGCACCCAGATTGCATGTGTCGGTGTATATGCGACATTAAGATTAATTAAATTAAAACTACTAACTCGACAGATCCTTTAGAGAAACCCATAGATTTAGAGACGCGCTTTATACCACAATATTGTCATTCTCGGAAGCAATATCTAACCTATTCCTGCAGCAATAACAGTGCTTTGGGAGCATCAGGGACATTTTTGAGTAGATATTTTGTATTATGAAACTCGGGTGATTTAAAATAAGGATTCCGCTAAATTATTCAAACTTGCATATGCGTGGAATTATATGAATATAGATCTAAAAACTCCTGAGGATATCTCAAATATGAGGATTGCTGGCAGACTTGCTGCCGAAGTCTTGGAGATGATTGAAGGGTATGTTAGACCCGGCATAAGCACCGGCGAACTGGATCGTATTTGCCACAAATACATTGTGGAAGAACAAAAAGCCGTCCCGGCTCCGTTAAATTATAATGGTTTTCCAAAATCTATTTGCACCTCTGTTAACCACGTAATTTGCCACGGCATTCCAGACGACCAAAAGATTCTTAAATCCGGTGACATCATAAACATAGACATAACCGTAATAAAGAACGGGTTTCATGGTGACACCAGCAAAATGTTTCTGGTAGGCAATACTCCCGAGCATGCAAAACGGTTAGTTCGAATCACTCAAGAGTGCCTTTACAAAGCGATTGAGCTCGTAAAACCGGGTCGAACTCTAGGAGATATTGGGCATGTAATTCAGGAGCATGCGGAGGCACACAACTATTCTATTGTGCGCGAGTATTGTGGTCACGGTATAGGACGAGTCTTCCATGAGGACCCGCAAGTTCTCCATTATGGGAAACCTAATCAAGGAGTTGAGATTAAGGAAGGTATGACCTTTACTATTGAACCAATGTTAAATGCGGGCACCCGCCATACTAAACTTTCAAAAAACGACGGATGGACCGTAACCACAAAGGATCGCCGCCTTTCCGCCCAATGGGAACACACTTTAGCTGTGACTAGTGCTGGTTGTGAGATTCTTACACTACGCTCAGACGAAGACTTGTGAGTTTCTTTATCTTTCAAACTAAGTCTTTACCGGAGTATAAGATTCCGGAGCTTAAAGTAGACAAAGGCCTTTTAGACATAACCAAACTAAAAACGGACGTATCTGAAGCAGGAAGCCCTATTCCACTGCTAAAGAGTGCACTCAAAAAATCAAACGATGTCTTAAATTATCGATACAAAGAAGGGCAGGATATCAACTGCATAGTTAGGGGAAGGGCTGGAGTCGTTGATGAAATTTTAAAGCTGGCATGGGGAGCATTGAATTGGCCCAATCCGTTGGATATCTGTTTAATTGCAGTCGGAGGATATGGTCGAGGAGAGTTACTGCCGCACTCAGATGTTGACCTCCTAATTTTAACTAAGAGCAGCTGGCACAAAAAATATCAACATTACGTTAGCTCATTTCTAACCATGCTATGGGACATCGGATTAGAACCCGGTCACAGCGTTCGATCAATTCGTCAATGCAAAAGTGAAGCAATCAAAGACATCACGATTGCCACTGCACTTATGGAGTCACGAATTTTAATCGGCAATCCTGAGTTATTTTCAGCAATGTATAAGGCCACTAACAACCAACGAGTTTGGCCTATTAAGAAATTTGTCGCGGCTAAATTGAATGAACAAAAAGTGCGGCATCAAAAATTTCTTGGGGTTGATTATGCACTCGAGCCAAACATCAAAACCTCGCCAGGAGGATTAAGAGACATACAAACAATTTCTTGGGTCTGCAAACGGCGATTCGGGACAAACACATTCAAAGACCTAGTCAATTTAGGCTTCCTTAACGAGCATGAGCAAGCAGCTCTAAAGCACGGTCAAGAATTTTTATGGAAAATTCGATATGGCCTTCACATGCTTGACTCTCGAAGCGAAGACCGTCTTCTTTTTGAAAAACAGAAAGAACTCGCCCGACTACTGGGATATCAGGATGACGAGAATACTCTCGCAGTAGAGAAACTCATGAAGCTCTATTACCGTGAAGTAGGAATCCTCAGTCAACTAAATGATGTCATATTAGAACACTTGGATGAGGTTATCCTTAGGGATCATGAAAAGCCGCAAATATCGGCAATAAATACCCGATTTCAACTCCGCAACGGATACATCGAGGTTATAAACTCAGAAATTTTTAAAGAACATCCTTTTGCTCTGATTGAAATCTTTGTTTTGATGGGCGACAACCCATCGATAAAAGGCATTAGAGCTTCGACGATTCGTCTAATTCTTAACAACAGAGATTTGATCGACGGATCTTTTAGACGAGACCTAAAAAATATCGAATTATTCATTAGGTTACTCCGAACCCAAAATCATATGAGTCTTCAGTTAAGCCGCATGGCGCGCTATGGAGTCTTAGGCCTGTACTTGCCAGAATTCGAAAGAATAACGGGACAAATGCAGCATGACCTATTTCATATTTATACAGTGGATGCTCACACGTTACAAGTCATTGAAAATATGCGTAAATTTCGCCTCCCTAAAGCTAGCGATACGTTTCCCGTTGCAGCTCACATTTTTAAGAACCTACCAAAAGTCGAACTTCTCTACATTGCTGGTTTGTACCATGACATCGCAAAAGGTCGCGGCGGAGATCATAGCGAGCTTGGAAAAACTGATGCAATAAATTTTTGTGACCGTCATAAACTAAGCGAGTGGGATACTGCATTAGTATCATGGCTTGTTGAGAAGCACCTACTAATGTCCATGACCGCTCAAAGAAAGGACATCAATGACCCAGAGGTCATAAAGGAATTTGCTGATCAAATGGGGGACAAGTTACACCTTGACTATTTATATACAATGACCGTTGCAGACATCTGTGCAACAAATCCAGAATTGTGGAACAGTTGGAGAGCAACTCTTTTAAGGCAGCTCTATGAAAATACAAGGCGTGCATTAAGATTGGGACTAGAGAATACTATTAATCGAGAGGAACGAGTTTCGGACAAAAAAGACACAGCATTAAAATTACTTAAAGAAAATAATTGTGACCTCGAAAATATTAGACCAGTTTGGAATCTAGCTGATGATGAATATTTCGTCCGGGAATCGGTGGCAAATATTGTTTGGCACACAGAGGGGATTATAAAGTATTCAAATATAGATCCTTTAGTTTTAATTCAAGATATCAACACCATTTCAGGCGGCGAAGGGGCAACACAGATTTTCATCTACACGGAGAATGCTAGTTTTTTATTTGCTACATGCACTGCAGCTTTTGAACGATTAAACCTAGATATACAAGAAGCCCGTATTTTTACGTCATCTCATGACTATTGCATGGACACTTTTACCGTATTGGGTAGTGATGGTCTTCCCGTTGGAGACAATACTCAGCGAAGAAATGAGATTATTGAATTACTTAGAACCTGGCTTCAGGAAGATTATGGTAATTTGAAAATACCCAAAATTCGACGTACTCGAAAAGAAAAGTACTTTGCTAAAAACATCAACGTTAATCTGATAAACCCTAATAACCAAAGTCACTCGATTTTAGAAATAAACTGCCCAGATCGACCAGGTGTTCTTGCCTGCGTAGGCGAAGTGCTTGCAGCAAACGATGTGCACATTAAAGACGCTCGGATCACTACCCTTGGGGAGAGAGTGGAAGATTTATTTTATATAACTGATATGGCTGGAAAACCTTTAAGCAAGGGAAATAAATCGGAAAAATTATGCGCTGATATCAAGTATCACTTAGAGGCAAAGATATAGCAAAAAGAAGGAAACCACATGATTACTATGTATGGGATACCAAATTGTGACAAAATTAAAAAAGCTAAAGTCTGGCTCGAAAAACACAACGCTGAATATAAATTTTACAATTATAAAACTGAGGGTTGTGATGAGCATTTAGCTAATAAATTGCTAAGTCATTTTTCGTATAAAGATGTGTTAAATAAGCGGGGAACGACATGGCGAAAACTTCCCGAAAGTAAAAAATCAACCGTGGACGAAATCGTTGCGATTGAGCTGATGAGAAGCCAACCTTCAATAATTGTTCGACCTATATTCCAGATTGATGAAAAATGGGTAATTGGATTTAGTGAAGCGGTTCTTTTAAAAAATATAATGAAGTAAATTCTAAGGAAGAAATTAATGATTGATAGCGTTCATAGTTATGCATTTGGACTTGGAACAAAGAATTCTCAAGGGGAAATTATTGAAGTTTATTACCCAAAACCACAGATCCATCCAAGCAAGATAGAAATTCAAAGATTAGTCGAAATATCCAACCTTGAGGATACTGGCTTCATAGAGTTATCAGACAAACATATTGCTCACGTCAAAAGTAGTATTGAGGAGGGTATGTTCTCTGATCACACGGAAACCTTCGAAAGGATAAATCAAAAAGCTACGGTTGTCTTAATGGTCCAAATAGCGGATTCATCACCTAAATCAATCCCGGAAGCCTATCTTAAACTCCACTTACTATCTCACCGACTCGCTAAACCTAATAATATCAATTTAGATGGTTTATTTGGCATCTTAAAAAATCTTGCTTGGACTGACCAGGGACCGATCGATCTTGTGGATTTGCCTCTACGTCAACTCGAGGCTCGCGCAAATGGAATTCTGCTGAGTGTACAATCTGTTGATAAATTTCCTCAAATGGCAAACTATGTTGTCCCCTCCGGAGTACGAATCGCCGATACATCTAGAGTTAGGCTTGGAGCGTATATCGGGACTGGCACCACAATAATGCACGAAGGGTTTGTAAACTTTAACGCAGGCACATTAGGGCCTGCAATGATTGAGGGAAGAATTTCGGCTGGTGTAATCGTCTCAAAAGGGAGCGACCTAGGAGGTAGTTCTAGCACAATGGGCACTCTCTCTGGTGGGGGTACCGAATTGGTTTCAGTGGGTGAAAATTGCTTAATTGGAGCCAATGCTGGTATAGGATTCCCCTTGGCGGACGGTTGCACAATTGAGGCTGGCTTATATGTTACAGCTGGTACTAAAATTAATATGCTCAATGAAAATGGGGATTTGGTGAAAATTGCCAAGGCAAAAGACATAAGATCTATAAAAAACCTCATCTTTAGACGAAACTCACTAAGCGGCGCCGTTGAGTGCATCCCTGATGCCAGTACCGTGTCACTTAATGAAGAACTACACTCTCACAATTAGGGATAGCAATGTCAGAGACAAAAAAGCTTACCGAGCAATTGATTGAAATACCGTCCGTCACACCTTTAGATGGAGGGTGTCAACGTCTAATTGCTGAGCGGCTTAAGCAGAAAGGCTTTAAAATTGAGAGCTTAGATTTTGAGGATGTCTCTAATCTTTGGGCAGTGCTTGGTGATGCCGGCCCTCTCTTCACCTTCGTTGGTCACACTGATGTTGTGCCAGCCGGGCCCATTGAATCGTGGGAAAGTGATCCCTTTGTTCCTTCATCCCGAAATGGCTTCCTCTTTGGGCGAGGCGCAGCTGATATGAAAGCTAGTCTTGCTGCGATGGTTACGGCGATAGAACGTTTTCTAGAGGGCAATTCCCTAAATTTCAGGATCTCTTACTTAGTAACTAGTGACGAAGAAGGTCCTGCAATTAATGGAATCCGTCGCGTGGTGGACGAGTTTGAATCAAGAAATACTAAAATAAATTACTGCCTGGTCGGAGAACCTAGTTCATCAAATTCAGTAGGAGATACAATTAAAATAGGTCGTCGAGGCTCCTTAAATGGAAAACTTAAATTACTCGGTATAAAGGGCCATGTTGCATACCCACATCTTGCTAGCAATCCGATTCATACCGCAGCTCCCATCTTGGACAAATTAGTCCAAGAGGAATGGGACTCAGGAAACGAGCATTTTCCACCAACAAGCTTTCAAATTTCTAATATACGAGGTGGGGTTGGCGTAACTAATGTGATTCCAGACTGCATCGAAATTGACTTTAACTTTCGCTATTCAACAGAAAGCAATGATGAATCACTTATGAACCGTGTGATTCAAATTTTAGAAAAATTCTCCTCTGACTATGAAATCGACTGGAGCCTATCTGGAAAGCCTTTTCTCACTGAAAGTTCAGATTTTATAGGCATTGTTTCAAATAGCGTAGAGCAAATTGTAGGTACTAAACCTTCGCTTTCAACCGCTGGTGGCACTTCAGATGGCAGATTTGTGGCTCCAACTGGTGCCGAGGTTGTTGAATTGGGCCCATCTAATGAAACCATACATAAGATTAATGAGTGCGTTCGACTGAATGATATAGACAAGCTGAGTGAAATTTATGAAAAAATACTCATAGCTATCAATGAAAAATAAAAGAATGAAACATTAAATCAGGTAAACATCGAACCTATTGCTATTCCCTCGGTACACCATATCAACATCATGATTTGTTAAGGTTGGCGAACGAATTCCTCTCTTCACTACAATTCGTTTAGTGGCGATTCGTTTTGCCACCGAAAGCATTTGGTCACCGTTATTCTCTGCCTGTAAAAATTCCTGTAAATACAACATTGGCCTTTTTGAACGGCTGCGTTTTTTTGACATCGGAAACATAGGGTCAAGATATACAACCTCATATCGATTGGTTAACGTTTTTGATTCTAGAAAGTCTCTATTCTCAATTTGAATCCTTTTTGAGACCTCCTTCCCATTAGAATCCTTAGCCGCATATCTTCTTAACCCATCCTTTAAAAGTTCATAAATTACCTTATCTCTTTCAAATAAAGAAACCTTACAGCCTGTCGATGCCATCAAAAACCCATCTGAACCTAAACCGCCTGTGCCATCAAGAATCGATGGCCGCTTCCCTTTTCCGATACCAACTGCTTTTATTAAACTCTGTTGGAACAAAGAGTCTTTTGCTCGACGCTCTAATCCCTCAAAGGAAACGAACAGAGGTGTCATACCAGGCAAGGATAATAGTTGCAGTTTTAATATCCCGTCAGAGAAGTAAAGATAACCATCTGATTGAATCTTAGAAATTTCCAACAACGAAACCAAGGGTAAACCGGTCCTGGCGTGAAGCTGTCCCTCATCAGCATCAGGGACCTGACATTTATATGCGATACATATATTCACAACTAAATCTAATAAAAAATGAATAGCATAATACCAAGGCCAACCCTATAAACCACAAACGGTAAAATTCCAATTCTTTCGATCAGCAAGAGAAAATAATGAATACAAGAGTACGCTATTAAGGCAGAGATCAATATCCCGTATACTAGGATCGACAAATCTGCGTTAGCTTGGGTAAGGGTAGAAACATCATATGCCTTCAGAATGCTACTTCCTAAAATTATAGGTATAGACATAAGAAAAGAAAACTTGGCCGCAGCTTCCCATTTGAACCCCAACATGAGAGCAGCTGACATAGTTATCCCTGATCTTGAAGTTCCAGGGATTAGTGCTATCACTTGCGCAAGTCCGATATAACTAGCTTCTCTCCAGGTTAATTCTCGTAATGAACGGACCCTAGACCCTCTTCTATCTGCATAAAGCAATAACACGGCAAAAATAATTGTAAATATAGCTATAATTTCAGTCGAGCGCGCATAATGTTCAACATATTCGTTCACAAATAGACCAACCGAAGCCGCGGGCAAAGTGGCTATAATAATTGCAAAACCAAGCTTGGCGTTTAATGATGGTTTCTTGTCTACCATCCTCGCAAAAACCGCCTGGGAGAGCTCGATTATATCCTTTCTAAAATAAGCTATTACAGCTAGGAGCGAACCTAGGTGGAGTGCCACGTCAAAAATTAATCCCTGATCTTTCCAGCCAAAAATAATTTTAGGTAACAACAAATGGGCAGAAGAAGAAATCGGAAGAAATTCAGTTAAACCCTGGATAACTCCTAAAACCGTTGCCTGAAAAATACTGATATCCACTATGTGTTTACAGTTGAGTAATCAGGTTCTTTTATGTAATTTGGTAACACTGAATATGAATTAACCTTGGCCGTAAATTGAAATTCATATATGCAGAGATTCAGTAGGTCCTCAATCGAAGTTTCATTTTGGATTGGTTCTCCTTTAAATTTAAGACCAAAGGCCTTTTCTATCTTTGCTAATTCGGCCCATCCATCACCCACGCCTATCCATTCTTTATTTTTGATTATCGGGGGAATCGACAAATCTTGAGCAGCCAAAGTAAGTAGAAATTCCTCGCAAACCAAACGAGGCTTTCCCGCCTCACACTGATATGCTCCCAGATACACTTCGCCAGACTTTGCTGGATGACATACCAAATAAAAGCCATCTCCCATAACCGAAGAAGCTGCTTTAGCCTCTAACGCCATTGTCGACACGCCAATCAAAGGAGCACCAGCAGAGACGCTTAACCCTTGCGCCGCAGCTACGCCAATACGCACGCCTGTGAAAGAGCCGGGTCCAGTCACAACACCAATACCATCAAGATCAGAAATTGAGACTCCCGCCTCATCTAACACATTTCTAATTAGGCACAATATTTCTTGGGAAGCATGCTTCTTTTGAGTGGAACTACACTCTAATACTTCGGAATCGCATTTCAGCCCAACACGAGATTGCAATTTAGAAGTATCAATCGCGAGGAAATATTTCATAGTGGTGAGTTTAATTCACAATAATCAAAAAATCCTCCTTAATATCTATTAAGGAGGATTTTCAAGACGAGTTACTAACTTATCTCAGATAAAACATAGAGATAGCTAATATGGCTAACACTCGTTCCAGCTAACTTAACGCTTCCTGCGAACAGCCTTCTTCTTAGCTGGCTTTCTGACAGCCTTTTTCTTGGCGGCCTTCTTTTTAGCAGGCGCTTTTCGCTTTACAGCCTTTTTCTTAGCTTCC
>CACJAW010000021.1 GCA_902591495.1 uncultured Pseudohongiella sp. | reverse complement strand
TACTGCTACCTTTTTCTTAGCTACCTTCTTTTTAGCAGGTGCCTTCTTTTTTGCTACTTTTTTCTTAGCCATAATTTTCCCCGTCTTTTTCGAGTTGATGTTTTCCTTTTAAAACCATCTTACTTTTTTAACAGACAACCAAAACACTTGTGTATGGTATCAAATAGATATTTCGCTAGTTAGTTAAAAAACTTTAAGAAAAAGTATTGAATTTTTAAAAAAAAATACGTCGAGCTAAAGTATGTTTGAGAACGTTTACCTGCGATTATCCTTTTAAAGGATAATTCATTCGATATTAAACTAAAATTTGTTTAAATAACCTACTAATCATTTTTTTAAAACAATATAAAAAATAAAACGAGAATTATTTAAAGCATTTTAAAAATCTCTTCTTTGATCGAATCAACTTTTGCCAAACCATTTATTTTTATAACCCTAATATTGCTATCCAAACTTGATAACTGGGTATAGTATTCCACTAAAGGTTTTGTTTGTTGGTGGTATACCTTTAAACGATTCCGCACTGTCTCTTCTTGATCATCTTCCCTTTGAATCAGTTCTTCACCACTTACATCATCGAAGCCTTCATTTTTAGGCGGATTATAGATTGTGTGGTAGACACGCCCTGAATCTAGATGAACTCTTCGACCACTGAGGCGTTTTACTATTTCATCATCTTGGACATCAATTTCTAGAACAACATCAATTAGAATATTACTTTCTAGTAAGGCAGAAGCTTGGGGTATAGTTCTTGGAAATCCATCAAATAAAAAACCATCTTTACAATCTTCCTCTTCAATACGGGCTTTAACTAAAGCAATTATAATTTCATCGGTCACTAACCCTCCCGAAGCCATTACTTTCTCTACCTTTTTCCCCAATTCAGACTGGGCTTTAACTGCTGCTCGCAACATATCACCAGTAGAAATTTGAGGAATACCGTATTGTTCACAAATATACTGAGCTTGAGTTCCTTTACCAGCACCTGGCGCGCCTAATAATATAATTCTCATTTTTTTCTCCAATACAATCTATGATTAATCGAGCTCTATTTCATGACGTTTGGCTTCATTCCAAAGTTGATTCAAGTCGTCAATATTTTTGTCTGAAACAAATTCCCCGTTCTTACCCAACTCGTTTTCAATCCAGACAAACCTATTTTTGAATCGTCCATTAGCTCCTCTTAAAGCCAACTCTGGATCAACATTCATGTGTCTTGCCATATTCACTGCAGTGAATAGAACATCACCCAATTCTGATTCTATTTCCTGTTTATTATTTTTACCAATAGCTTCTTCAAGCTCGCCAATCTCTTCTTTTAATTTTACAAGGACATCGGAGGTATCTGGCCAGTCAAATCCGACTTTAGCTGCTAATTTTTGGAGTTTTACGCTTTTTTGAAGGGCTGGCAGTGCCCTTGGCAGATTATCCAAAACACTACGAGCACTCTCACTGTTGCTCTCGTCTAGTTTTTCTTTTTTTTCTTCAAGTTTTATCGACTCCCAATTAGTGACCACCTCGTCAGCAGAAATTTTCTTACCTCGCCCAAAGCTCGTAGCATCACCAGTTGGAAAAACATGCGGATGACGCCGCAAAAGTTTGCGAACAATCGCGTTTGCGACATCTTCAAAATTGAATATTTTCTCCTCATTTCCTATTTGCGCATAAAAAATGACTTGAAAAAGTAAATCACCTAATTCGTCAACAATATTATCAATATCGTTTTTCTCTATTGCATCTGCAACCTCGTAAACTTCTTCAATCGTGTGAGGTATTAATGAACCCAAGGTCTGATCAAGATCCCACGGACAACCATGAACTTTATCTCGGAGCATACCCATAATTTCTTGCAACCTTTCAATTGCACTTTTCTTTTCAAGAAAATCTTTTGCTAGTTGATTAGTCATTAAAACTCCAATTATGTTCGCACAAATTCCGCGATCGATTCGACATGGCTAGTATGAGGAAACATATCCATGACACCGGCCGACTTAAGTTGGTAGTTATTAGCATCTAAAATTTTAGCATCTCGCGCAAGAGTTGATGGATTGCATGAAACATAAATGATTTTCTCTGGTTTTTTCTTCACAATGGTTGGTAATATTTCGGATGCTCCAGTTCGAGGCGGATCCAACACTACTTTGGTATATTTAACAGTCGTCCATGCTTTAGTTACTGGTAATTTGTATAAGTCCTCAGCATAGAATTTAACGTTGGAAAGTTTATTCTGAGACGCATTTTCTTCAGCCCGTTCGACCATTTCTTGGCTTGCCTCAACACCAGTCACAGAGTTTACTTTTGTTGCGATTGGTAAAGTAAAGTTTCCGAGACCACAGAATAAATCCAATACTGAGTCTTCCTCGTGAAGATCCAATATTTCAACAACTCTATCGACAATCATAGTATTCATTTCACCATTTATTTGAGTAAAATCCATCGGATGAAAACCAAGTTTTAACGAATAAGCCGGCAGAGAATAATACAAACGCTGCTTTCCGTTATCGTTTGAGATTTTTTCAACAGAATCAATCCCGCCGGGCTGTAAATAAATTTCAATTCCATTAGTCGCACCAAAATTTTTTATCAACTCTATATCTCTCTCACTAAGATCGGTGAGGTGCCTAAAGACCAGAGCGATAGTGTTATTCTCTAATGCTCCTGTCGGAGAATCACCAACAGCAACCTCTATTTGAGGTATATCCGATGCTGCACCAAGCGATGTAAGCATCTGGCGCAATGGAATGATTAGGGAGCTGACCCTTTGATTGATGACCTTACAGCTCTCCATATCCATAATAAATCCACTATTTTTTTCCCTAAAACCAACTAAAACTCCGCCCTTTTTTGCTACATTCCTCACTCCTAGACGCGCTTTGCGTCGATATCCCAAAACTTTTGCTTGAAGCTTTGGTAATAAGTAAAAATTTGTGTGTTTCAGACCAGCGATGCTTTCAAGCTGTTCAATTAAAACGTTTTCCTTAAAAGTTAGCTGAGATTCGCTGCTGAGATGCTGGAGTGCACAACCTCCACAAGTGTCTGAATAAATGCATGGAGGTTTGACGCGATCAGGGGATGATTTGAGGATTTCAATAGCTTTTAAATCAGAGAATTGACTTCGATTTTTTTGATAGACAGCTTGAACAACCTCTCCCGGCAAAGCGCCCTGAACGAATGCAACCTTACCATTCACTCGGCCTATTCCACGACCTTCGTGACTCATACCTTCTATTTTGATTTCAATTGGATCCCCTCTAAGAGATCCTAAACGATTGCTACGTTTAGCCAATTACCCTTCCCAGCGCGATGCTTTAGCTCTGTTATGTCGAAGAGAAAACTCCAGTAGACAGATAACGGTCACCTCGATCACAAACTATGGCTACAATAGTAGCGTTTTCAACCTTGGTTGAAAGTTCCAAGGCAGCAAATACTGAACCACCCGACGATACTCCACAAAATATCCCTTCCTCAACGGCTAAAGCTTGCATGGTGGCCTCTGCGTCAGATTGCTTCACATCAATCACTTCGTCTACACGACTAGCATCAAAAATTTTAGGCAAGTATTCTTCAGGCCAGCGCCTTATCCCGGGAATTTTTGAGCCATCGGTCGGTTGAAGCCCTAGGATCTTGATATCTGGATTCTGCTCTTTCAAATATTGAGAAACACCCATAATTGTCCCAGTAGTGCCCATAGAACTTATAAAGTGGCTTACCTGTCCTTTAGTTCCATCCCAAATTTCAGGCCCAGTTTTCGAATAATGGGCACTTGGGTTATCGCTATTTGCAAATTGATCGAGCACCTTTCCTCGACCATTTTCTTGTAACTGCATAGCAAGATCCCGAGCTCCTTCCATTCCTTCCTTTTCAGTTACCAGAATCAACTCCGCACCATAGGCCACCATAGCTGCCTTTCTTTCGTCGCTTAAATTGTCTGGCATAATCAAGATCATGTGATAGCCCTTAATTGCAGCGACCATTGCAAGAGCAATTCCTGTGTTCCCACTTGTCGCTTCAATCAAGTTGTCTCCAGGGCAAATTTCTCCCCGTAATTCGGCTTGCTGAATCATATTCAAGGCAGGTCTATCTTTTACTGATCCAGCTGGATTATTACCCTCCAATTTTACAAGGATCGTGTTAGTTGTTTTCCCAGGCAACCGCTGCAACCTCACAAGAGGCGTGTTACCTATAAGCGTCTCAATTGTCGGATAAGGCATTTAAAAACTAAGTATTAAAATTTTTGAATTTAACGCTATTCTACACTCAACCTTTCATTCTATAAAGCCAGCATTAATCTGCAAGTAATCCAATTTTTCATAGCGATGCAAAAAGCTCTCGACTATTTAACGGCTTACCTCCCAACAAAGATGTTAAAGCGATTCGTAGGAGACGTTTAGCCGATTTTGCTACTTCCCTATCTCCCATTTCCAGCTTTCTTATAGAGATTAAAATGCCTCCCTCAAACAGGCACTGCGGGTCTTCCTCACAATCTTGCCTACTGATTAATTCAAAACCTAAATCCGGAGAAAATTTATATAACTCCTCTTCTACTATTGGTTGTTGGGTTGAATAAACTTCATAAAAATTTATTGCATAGCCAAGCTCTGAGAGTAAATTTAATTCGAAAACACGCAAAATAGCCTCAAGGTTGCCGGTGCCTTGCAGTGCTATAAGAGTTTCTTGATATATTTTAAACAGTCGCTTGTGCTCTGCGTGGGTATGTAAAAGACGACATAGAATTTCATTTAAATAAATTCCGCTAAATAATCGTTCTCCTTTTAAGCTAATTGGTGTAACACTTGATTCAACGTTTCCTAATGTCTTAATCTCTCCCTTGCCTGTATATGCGATTAACAATGGGTGAAACGGCTGTAGAAGCGATCGATATTTCGAGGACTGACGCCGAGCTCCTTTCGCAACAACCCGAACTCTACCATAATCAATAGTGAAGAAATCCAACAATACGCTAGTATTTTGGAATGGCCGACTGAAAAGAACATAAGCCGGCTGTAATTGAATTCTATTCTCCATGATCGTTGGATTTAATCAAAAAACCCTAAACTCTGCAGTGCCCTTTGGTCATCTGCCCAACCGCCTTTAACTTTAACCCAAAGCCGTAACATAATTTTTTTACCAAAAATTGTCTCCATCTCCTCGCGAGCGACAGACCCAATTCTTTTCAGTCTCCCACCTCCTTTACCAACGATGATTTTCTTTTGCCCAGGCTTATCTACGAGTATTAATCCACCAATAGTTATGATTTTTTCATTATCTTGAAAATTTTCTATTTCAACGGACACTTCATAAGGGATTTCATCGCCTAACTGCCTTGTTATTTTTTCACGAATTAGTTCCGCTGCCAGAAATCTCGAGCTTCGGTCAGTAATTTGATCCGTTGGAAATAGGAATGGGCTTTCAGGAAGGAAATTAGTAGTTAATCTTGTTATCAGATCAAGATTGTATCCTGTTGAAGCAGAAATGGGCACAATCTCTGCAAACTGGAATAAGCTAGAAAGCCGTTGAATATGAGGCAAGAAGTCATTCTTCGTCTTAACCAAATCGATTTTGTTAATAGCTAGTATAATCGGAACCTTACTTTTCTTGAGCAAATCCAGCACCTGGACATCACCGCGATTAAAACTTAATCGATCAACGACAAACAACACCAAATCAACATCTGCAATCACGCTTAACACCGTTTCATTCATGATTCGGTTAAGCGCTTTATTCTCTCCAGAGTTAAACCCTGGCGTATCGACGAAGACACATTGGTGTTGTCCCTCAGTCTCGATTCCTAGAATACGATGCCGTGTTGTTTGAGGTTTACGTGATGTAATACTAATTTTCTGTTTTAGTAAATGGTTAAGAAGAGTCGATTTTCCAACGTTTGGTCGGCCAACGATGGCGACATAGCCACAATAAGTCTTCACTGAATCTTCACTTATTTTCAATTGGCATCTTCTATCGATTTCAGCATTTCTTTTGCTGCAGCTTGTTCAGCTGACCTTTTACTGCTGCCAACACATGCATCTATCTTCGCGAAGCCTTCAACACTGCATTGAACATAAAAAATCTGGTTGTGAGCTTCTCCTTCCACCTTGACAACTGAATATTCTGGAAGCTTATGACCTCGAGCCTGAGAAAATTCCTGTAGTTGCGTCTTAGGATCTTTTTGCTGAACAATTTCAATATCTCCCTGTAGTCGGGATTCGAACAAGGACTCAACCACTCTGCCACAGTTCTCAAGACCTGAATCTAAATAGATTGCTGCGATTAGCGCTTCAAGCGCATCAGCCAGAATGGAATCGCGATCACCACCCGTTTTTTTCTCTCCATACCCCAGCCGCAAGTATCCACCCAGATCTAGTTCTCGAGCTATAGAAGACAAAGTAGTTTGATTCACTAATGATGAACGCATGCGACTTAGAGCTCCTTCAGGCGCAGCAGTGAAACGCTGGAATAGCCTCTCTGCTACGAGGTACCCTAGGATCGAATCTCCTAAAAATTCAAGACGCTCGTTATTGCTTTTTCCAAAGCTACGATGGGTCAGAGCAGTCAGAATTAAACTCTTATCAGTGAAAAAATAATGTAAAGAGTGTTCAAGTCTATCAACTTCTTTCGTCATTTGATTTTATTGAAAAACCCAAATTTTTGACTAATTATTTAATCAAGCGATTCTGAAAAAAAGTCGGCATGTTCAAACCAGGATCTTTATGCATCCATACAGCGATTGCTTTGCCAACAATGTTCTCTTCTGACACAGGCCCCCATTCACGGCTATCGGCACTATTGTCTCGATTATCACCCATCATAAAGTAGTGACCATTAGGCACTACCCATGTTGTTCTTAGTCGACGACCACCGGCCACATCAATGTGCTGTGTAGGGTGAACGACAGAACCTAAAGTTTCACTGGATAGCGTGCCGGCTAGACCCCCGATACTGGTGCTGACAGTTATATTTTCTATATATTCTTTTTGTATTTCCTCACCATTAATAAAAAGAGTTTTATTTTCGTACCGCACCGTGTCGCCCGGCAATCCGATAACTCGTTTAATGTAGTATTTATTCTCATGCGGGGGAATAAATACCATAACCTCTCCTCTTGCAGGGTCATCAACACTAATTATTTTTGTCCCTATAACTGGCAACCTAATGCCGTACGCAAATTTGTTCACTAAGATAAAATCCCCAACATTCAGAGTTGGAATCATTGAGCCGGTGGGTATTTGAAATGGTTCGATTAAAAATGATCGTAAAACCAACACAAGAAACAAAACAGGAAAAAATGACTTAGCATATTCTATGATGAGAGGTTCTTTCGAAAGTTCAGCAAGTGTATTGTCTATTTCATCCTTCTTTTGTCCGCTAACTTGAGTACGTTTATAGTTTTCAACTGCTTCCGTTCTTGATCGCTTAATAAGAAGAAAATCCAACAACCATAAACCGCCGCAGACACCCACCAGAATGACAAGTACCAAAGAAAAATCGATGTCCATTTTAAGAATCCACCTTTAAAACTGCTAAAAAAGCTTCCTGAGGAACTTCTACATTTCCAACTCTCTTCATCCGTTTCTTACCCGCTTTTTGTTTTTCCAGTAGCTTTTTCTTTCGAGTGATATCACCGCCATAACACTTTGCAGTAACATTCTTACGCAAAGCTTTTACAGTTTGCCTAGATATAATTTGACCCCCAATTGCAGCCTGAATAGCCACATCATACAGCTGACGGGGAATTAGTTCTTTCATTTTTTCAGTCAGCAGCCTTCCTTTTGACATGGCATGGTCCCGATGAACGATCAGGGCAAGCGCGTCAACCTTATCCCCATTTATGAGAATATCCAACCTTACAAGATTAGATTGTTCAAATCGCACAAAATGATAATCTAGAGATGCGTAACCTCTGCTGACAGACTTAAGTCTGTCAAAAAAATCTAAGACTACCTCGTTCATCGGTATCTCATAACTTAAGGACACTTGCTTTCCTATAAATTGCATGTCTTTTTGTACGCCCCTCTTCTCAACACACAATGTAATAACACTGCCGAGGTGCTCATGAGGCACAAGGATATTGGCAAGCACTATTGGTTCCCGCATTTCATGAATATTATTTACTGCAGGTAAACTTGACGGACTATCTACTTTAATTATTTCTCCACCAATAAGTTCGACTTCATATACCACGGTCGGTGCGGTAGTAATTAAAGATAGGTCGTACTCTCTTTCGAGTCTCTCCTGAATGATTTCCATATGCAGCATTCCGAGGAAACCACACCGAAAACCAAAGCCTAATGCATCTGAATTCTCTGGTTCATAGTACAAAGAAGCATCATTAAGGGTTAGCTTTGAGAGAGCATCACGAAAGTTTTCAAAATCATCCGATGATATAGGAAACAATCCTGCATATACTTGAGGTTGAATTCTTCTGAAACCTGAAAGTGCCTCCACTTCCGAATTGTTCGCCAAAACGATAGTATCGCCAACAGGCGCTCCGTGAATATCCTTTATACCAGCGACAACGAATCCAACTTCTCCAGCGGCAAGCTCTTCCAATTCATGCCTTTTTGGCGTAAACACTCCAACGCTATCGACAGTATGACCTTTACCTATGGACTTTGCCTTGATTTTATCGCCCTTTCTCAAAGTTCCTTCATATACTCTTACTAAAGAAACCACCCCAAGGTAATTATCGAACCAAGAATCAATAATTAGCGCTTTAAGCTCAGCTTTTTGATCACCTTCGGGAGGAGGGACTTTGGCAATGATATCCTCAAGAATCTGGTCAACACCCATTCCAGTTTTTGCAGAAACACAAACCGCATCAGTTGCATCCAAACCAATAATTTCCTCTATTTCCATCCGGACCCTTTCGGGCTCCGCTTGAGGTAAATCCATCTTGTTTAACACAGGAATGACCTCCAGACCTTGGTCAATCGCCGTGTAGCAAGTCGCAACTGATTGCGCTTCAACTCCCTGACCTGCATCAACCACTAATAGAGCCCCCTCACAAGCGGACAAAGACCTAGAGACCTCGTAAGTGAAATCAACATGTCCCGGTGTATCTATAAAATTCAGCTGATATTTCTGGCCGCTAGAATTTACATAATGCAAAGTAACGCTCTGGGCCTTAATTGTGATGCCACGCTCTCTTTCGATATCAAGGCTATCTAAAATTTGTGCTTCCATCTCACGATCACTGAGCCCACCGCATTTTTGGATAAATCGATCGGCAAGAGTTGATTTGCCATGATCTATATGGGCAATAATCGAAAAATTTCTAATATGACTTAAATCGGACACAAATCAACTCTGGAATTGTGAGTAAGTTAGAGTAACGAGAGGTCTCGAATGGTCTACGGAGATAACTCCAAAGCCATGGTGGTGCCTTGCCCCTCTCTCAATATCCTAATCGGAACAAATCCAGAAGACGGCAGCTTTGACGCTATTCCTTCAAATTCTTCAGTCGAGGAGATATTTTGACGATTTAGAGCCACTATAACATCACCCTTCAATAATCCAGCTGACCTCCCAGGCCCCTCATTCATCTCAGTAATGCGCACGCCTGTAATACCCGCTACCTGCTTTGTCTCACTACTCAAGTCTGTTACTTCAAAACCCAAAGGGTTGAGGCGATTTTGACTAGGTTGCGTTCCAACCGACGCTACAGTATTAGTAGGCGAGCTCCCAAGCTCTACAATCTGTGTCAACAAATCCCCATTTCTAAATAATATGACTTCTGCTTGAGTGCCGGGTTTATATTGGCCAACATAAAAAGGCAGGTCAGTATAAAATTCGATCTCATGATCATTAAACCTTAAAATAATATCCTCATTTCGAATATCAGCCTTAGAGGCAGGTGAATTAGGCTGCACCTCATCAACAAACGCCCCACGAGGTCTCTCCATCTCAAAGATTGCTGCAAGTGCATAGTCTACCTCGCGCATCCTCACTCCCAGTAAGCCTCGTTCTACTCGCCCACTTTCACGTAATTGTGCGACCACATTTCCTGCAACGTTGCTCGGTATTGAGAACGAAATACCATTAGACCCACCAGTGCTGCTAATAATTTGAGAGTTAATTCCCACAACATCGCCTTCCAAATTAAACAAAGGCCCACCAGAATTTCCTTGGTTTATGGCAACGTCGGTCTGGATAAATGACATGTAGTTATAAGAAGATCTCCCAGGGACCGAGCGGCCTTGCGCACTTACTATTCCTGCAGCAGCAGAAAATTCGAGTCCAAAAGGAGAGCCAATGGCAAGGACCCAGTCCCCCACCCTGACTTCATCCGAATCACCAAAGCTCACATATGGCAGATTTTCAGCTGGTATTTTAAGAAGCGCTATGTCCGAAGGTTCATCTAGTCCAATGACCTCGGCATCAAACACTCTTCGGTCGTTTAGGTGGACTTGAATTTTATCCGCTGCCTCAACAACATGATTATTGGTAATTACATATCCATCGTCTGAGATTATAAACCCGGACCCCACGGCCCCTCGCTGCCGCATCTCTGGTATATTTTCTGGCTCCAAATCCGGTTCCTGTCCGGGGTTCAATCTCCGTAGTAGATCATTTAACTCTTGGTCGTTTATCGGCGCCCTTGGCTCAACCTGACGAGAGGTAGATATTTCAACTATTGTAGGTCCATTTTTTTCTACAAGATCAGCAAAACTTGGCAATTCGGCACTGTAAACTGTGCTACATATCATAACTTGCAGTGAGGCTAGGGCTAGTGAATGCGCAAAAGGAATTTTAACTGCGAAGATCGATTTCATGGCTGAATTCCATAGACGTATTGGTTTTCCAAATCACTGAGTATCAAGATTAGATCATATCATAATGCGGACAGAGCAAGAAGGGTATCTGATGGGCGCTTTACTGCATGGATTCAAGCCACAAATAAATTCTGAAAAAGATGTCCTTCAGTTATTTCGAGATTCTATTTGATTGACCAACCTATAAAGAGGCGAATTGTGAAGATGTTCAATTACAGGGGGTGCCTCCTCATCTATATGAATGCGACTAATGTACTCTTTTAATAGTTCTTGAGCCTTGAGTTCCGCTTCACTATATTCTTCCCCATTGCTAAAAGGAGGTATTGCTTCTAAATTATCAGTAGATATCAATCTTTGATCCGCTATTTGAGACGCACTCCCTGCGTCCTCTAGAATAAATCTCCCACTCAAAACAAAAATAGTCGCCACTGAGGCCGCAATGGCTATTTTTAGTAATTGGCCTCGAGAACCAAAGATTTCAAAACCATTAAGGTCATTTTTACCTTTAATGCTTTCATAGATATCTTTTCGTAGATTTGGACTTACTTGGACAACTTCATTATGAATAGCCGCTTGCACTAAATTATATCTTCGCCATTTCTCAACAAGGTTAGAGTTCTCTTCATAGGACTCAAGAATTCGAGGCAACGACAAATCATCTGCCTCGTTGTCCAAAAGCGCTGACAATGATTCCGCATCAAACTCCGACATAAAACGACTCCTACCTCATGACTCTTATTCGCTAAGTACTTAACTGTTGCTGTGTTTGGTAACGCTTCTTCATAGTAATTCTTTTATGGAGTTATCAATTGCCTCTCTAGCTCGAAATATTCGAGATCGAACAGTACCCACAGGGCAATCCATAATTTCAGTTATATCCTCATAACTGAGACCAGAAAATTCGCGCAACGTAAAGGCCGTCCTTAAATCAGATGGTAAAGCTTCTATTGCATCCTCTATTGCTCTCTTCAATTTTTCCGTATTTAAAGTGTTCTCAGGTGTTTCAATGTCGCCCAGGAAAATCGTATGCTCCGCATTTTCGAGTTCATTTATTTCGATATCTCTTGCCGGCGGTCGCCGGCCGCGCGAAACAATATGATTTTTTGCGGTATTAATAGCTATCCTATAAAGCCAAGTATAGAACTTACTTTCTCCCCGAAACAATCTCAACGCACCATAGGCCTTTATAAAAGCTTCCTGGCAGACATCCTCTGTTTCCTTCGGATCACGAATGATCCTGGCGACTATCGCAGCAACACGGTTTTGATGACGTAGAACAAGCATATCAAAAGCATTCCTATTCCCGCCTAGTGCCTTTTCAACTAGCTGCTGATCGGTATCTGCTGGCATCCGCTGATCGCTCCATCAAGACTGGTTTTTATACACTCACTGACAGAGCTAACCGAAGTATCACATTTCATAGACAACAACTTGAGCAGAAAGTTCTGTTATTACGTTGAAAAATTAAGTTTTTGCTCAGTTTAACGTTTTAAAATCCATACCCGAATTAGTAGCGTTAGCTGTCTGGTATTGATAGATCTGTCAAAGATATTTTAATCTTGGCAGGGTAATTCCCCATATATTGCTTTGAAATTCAATCTATGGGCAGGCCTTACTTATGTCAATAAGTTATCGGATAGTTAAGACAAATGATTGGACAAACTGATAGAACAGACATTTTGATCGTTGGAAGTGGTGCAGCAGGCTTAACTCTCGCGTTGCGAGCGGCTGACTTTTCCAAAGTTACCGTGTTAAGTAAAAGCGATCTGCGCGAAGGTGCCACTTTTTATGCGCAAGGGGGAATTGCCGCGGTACTCGATGAAAAAGATAGTCTTGAGTCGCATATCGAAGACACATTTAATGCGGGTGTCGGCCTTTGCAATCCAGATGTTGTTAGACACATGATTTCGCGGGGTGCAGAGGCTGTCGAATGGCTACTAAGACAAGGAGTTCCGTTTACCACAAAGACCAACGAAGGTAAAAATCATTCAATCAACCCGGATTCCGCAAAACTCAGTTCACTCCATCTAACACAGGAGGGAGGCCACAGTCATCGAAGAATTATCCACGCAACTGATGCAACCGGTAAGGCAGTTTTTGAGACGCTTCGCGAACGGGCCGCCGAGCACCCAAACATTAAATTAGTTGAGGAGTGCATGGCTGTGGACTTAATCACTCAATGTGATAATGATGGTAAAAGAAAATGTGTGGGCCTGTACGTATTTAATCATAAATCTCGCAAAGTCGATGTAATTCAAGCAAAGTTTGTTGCCCTTGCCACTGGAGGTGCCAGCAAGACTTATCTCTACACCTCAAACCCAGATGGCGCCAGTGGAGATGGCATAGCGATGGCCTGGCGAGCCGGTTGCAGAGTCGCAAATATGGAGTTCAATCAATTTCATCCGACCTGCCTTTATCACCCTCACGCAAAATCGTTTTTAATTTCAGAGGCCCTTCGAGGCGAGGGCGCCATGCTAGAGCTATCTGATGGTACTCGATTCATGTCAAAGTTCGACAAGAGGGGTGAGCTTGCGCCGAGAGATATCGTTGCCAGAGCGATAGATCATGAGATGAAGCGCTCAGGTTGCGATTGCGTTTACTTGAACATTACTCATAGACAACCCAGCTTTATCACGAGCCATTTCCCCAATATTTATGAGCGCTGTCTAAAATTTGGAATCGATATCACTAAAGACCGAATCCCAGTCGTCCCAGCAGCACATTACACCTGTGGAGGGGTAGTGATTAACGAGAGAGGAGAGACAGATATTGATAATTTGTATGCCATCGGAGAAACCAGCTGCAGCGGATTACATGGTGCAAATCGCATGGCTAGCAATTCATTGCTTGAATGTTTTTTGGTCGCTTTTGGTGCCGCAAGCAGTATTTCAGAAAAAATCAGGAGTGTGTGCTTTTCTACCTCTATTCCGGAATGGGATGAAAGTGAAGTCACGAACTCCGATGATGAAGTGCTTGTCTCGCATAATTGGGACGAAATTCGCCGATTAATGTGGAACTTTGTAGGGATTGTCCGAAGTAGTAAACGTCTAAAAATGGCAGACCGAAGAATAAAAACACTTCGCGAAGAAATTCGCGATTACTACAGAAAGAACAGAGTTACGATCGACAACTTAGAACTGAGAAATATCGCTTTAGTTGCGGAATTGGTTATTAAGTGTGCCTTGAAAAGGCAGGAGAGTCGGGGACTGCATTACATCATCGATTATCCCAAAACCGAGGAAGAAGCTAAAGACACGGTACTTTCGCCACTTACCTCCCCTAGAAATTAAAGTTAAACCCTAGCGTTGATCTTTATTATGGGCGAGAATTTTTGTGGTAATGGCAGCATATTTAGTATGTTCGGAATGACTAGAACCCATTAATAACGCATAGATATCCTGATCTTCTAGAAGAAGAAGATCTCGGTATAGAATTTGATCTTTGACAGTAAGATCGTCAAAAACATCTTGAACAAAAGGAACGAGGAGCAAATCCAGCTCCAACATTCCACGTCGACTATGCCAAAATATTCTGTGCTTATTTAAATCTTTCATAGAATCGCTTGCCGTTGCAATTAACAGTATTTTGATTAACTACTTTAACATGAACTAAAATTTGATAAGTTCTAATACGTAAGCAAACAAAAATTTGATGACTTATTGACTATGATTGAAATTAAAAATTACGAATTTGTTACGGTAACTGGACCCGATGCTAAAGCCTTTCTTCAAGGCCAAGTCACTTGTGATGTTGAAAAGTTGTCAGAAAACAGTGCGTTAGCTGGCGCTATTTGTAATCTGAAAGGTAGAGTAATTGCCGATTTTTTACTGGCACTAGATGGCGAAGACTGTGTTTTGAGGACTCAGAGTGGTATGGCGGGGATAATAAAAAACACACTTGCGAAGTATGCTATTTTTTCAAAAGTTGAACTATCTACAGAAACAAGGTTCACCAAGGTCTTAGGTGCGATGGCAGATGAGGATGAAGCATTTCTCAGCAAAAACATCGAAAAGTTACCCGAATGTGCCCTCGCTTGCCATATCAGTAACCAGGCAATTTTTGTTCGCATCCCCGGGAAAGATAAGCGTCTTGAGGTTTGGGTTCACGATGAAAGACGATTTAAAGACTGGGGAATCGATCACGACTTTGACGCAGAGGAGAGCTGGAATAAAAAAGATATATTGCAAGGGTTCATTCACATCAGTCCCCAATTGAGTGAAGAGCACACCCCACAAGCACTCAACTACGATTTATCAGGAATAATTGATTTTTCTAAAGGTTGTTATACTGGTCAAGAAATTATAGCCAGAATGCATTATCGAGGGAGCGCGAAAAAGAGGTTATCCTTATTGCTCAGTAAAAGCTTGATTAAGCAAGATTGCGAGGTAATCCAGCGGCACGGGGAGAAAACAAGCCTCTCAAAAGTATTGGCTTATAGCAATACTTCTAACGAATCTGAGAATTCAGCATTGCTATCTATTCTCGACATAGCAAGTAAAGAAAGTAGCTTTTCGCTATCGACTCAAACAGATGAAGAGCAAGAGTTAAATTTACAGTCCTTGAGCTACCCCCTCACTGATGATCAATAATTGATAATGGACTGACAACCTGATGGTGTCCCCGGGCCGATTCGAACGGCCGACCTATCGCTTAGGAGGCGATTGCTCTATCCAGCTGAGCTACGGGGACTTAAACGCAAGTATTCCAATGATATTTACGACCGTCAATGAATAACTATAATGCTAGGGTAGTTAACTTTAAATTATGAATATCATTAAATGAACTTTATTGATTTTACCTCAAAAACATTTGAGCAACTGTCTAAGCAAGAACTTTATAAAATTCTGCAATTAAGGGCAGAAGTATTCGTTGTTGAACAAAATTGCCCCTATCAAGACTTAGACGAACTCGACTTCGATTCCATTCACGTTTGTGGCTATCTAGATGAAGAACTTGTCGCTTATTCAAGGCTAATTAAACCAGGCTCAAAATATTCCGGGGCTTCAATTGGCAGGGTTATTACAAAAAAAATTATAAGAAGCTCTGGAGCTGGAAAAGCATTAATGAACAAATCAATTAATGAATGCAGAGAACAATGGAAAGAAGAAAGCATCTTCATTTCAGCTCAAGAAAGACTCAAAAAATTTTACCAAGCTCTTGGTTTTATAATCAATTCAGAACCTTACTTAGAGGACGGAATTCCCCATATTGAAATGAAACTGACATAGATAAACCTCACGAAGAATTAATCTCCGATTTAATATCATCGAACTGTTTTAGTAATTTTGGATTTTTCTCAGGGGCAAATTTACAAAACAGGATAATTGAAAGTGATGCGGCAGCAAATCCTGGTATCATTTCATATAAATCAAAAACCCCTCCTTCCAACTTCGACCATACGATTACCGTAGAAGCACCAACAAACATACTGAAAACCGCTGATCTTGAAGTCATATCTCTGACTAGCAAAGAAAATATTATAACGGGCCCAAAAGCAGAACCAAAGCCTGCCCAAGCGTAACTTACCAAATTTAGGACGCTGTTATTTTTGTCACTAGCTATCCATAAGGCGACACATGCCACACAAATTACCGCGACCCGGCTTACAAGAATTAGCTCAGCTTGACAAGCTCTAGGACGAAAAAATACTCTGTAGATGTCTTCACTTATCACGCTCGCGGAGACAAGAAGCTGAGAATCTACAGTAGACATTATCGCTGACAGAATTGCCGCGGTTATCACACCTGCCACCCATGGGTTAAAGAGCGACTGGTTCAACGCTATAAATACAGTTTCTGGATTATCTAATGGTTCCTCGGCAAAAAGAATAACTCCTGCCAGACCGCTAGCGACTGAGCCAAATAGAACGATAATCATCCAGCTCATTCCAGTTCTTCTGGCAGTTATCATCTCATCTGGATTTTTCGCGGCCATGAAACGTGTGAGTATATGGGGTTGTCCAAAATATCCTAGACCCCAGCTTAGTAATGAGATGAAGCCTATAAATGAAATGCCGGAGAATACATTGGTAGATCCGGGCTTTATGTTTTCAATGTGATTAATGAAGCGTCCACTGTCTTCTGCGAAAATAAAAACAAGGAGAGGTGCGACAATTAGAGCAAGTAAGATCAATATGGCTTGCACAGCATCTGTCCAAACAACCGCCAAAAAGCCTCCAATGAAAGTATAAAAAACTACGATAAAACAACCACCCAGCAACGCGTTTTGATAACTAATCGAAAAACTGTTTTCAAAGAGTAATGCTCCGCCGACTAGTCCTGAAGCCACATAAAATGTAAAGAATAGCAGAATCACAATCGCGGATACTGAACGTACGAGCCTTGACTGGTCATCGAATCTAAATTCAAAATAATCTGGTAAAGTCAGAGCGTTACCGACTCTTTCACTGTAGATGCGAATAGAACGAGCTATAAAACGCCAATTTAGGTACGCACCAAATGCAAGGCCAATACCTATCCAAATCTCACTTAAGCCAGACAAATAAACAGCGCCAGGCAATCCTAATAACAACCATCCACTCATATCAGAAGCGCCAACACTCAAAGCCACTAAGGTCGGGCTGAGTTTTCGACCTCCTAAAATATAGTCATCGACACTTTGAGTTTGACCATATGCCTTTAATCCAAGAAAAAACAAAAGCCCGAAATAAGCCGAGAAAGTAATCAATAATGGGTAGCTCATGGTCATATTTATCTATCAAACTCTACTTCTTGCTAGGAAGAACTGAAATACCCTTATCTTATTCTACTCACTCAAACAATTGCACGCGGGAAGTGCTTGAGTAAGCACATTTGGCAATGGGCGTGAGGAATACAAGTCATGGTAGGGCAAGTCCAAATATCTTCATATTTAATTGCTTATTAGTAAAGTATTTAGTTTATTAAATATAAATTTTACGATTTTAGTAAACTAAATACTTTGCTTAATTGGCCGATACTAAAGCAAACAAGGAGCCAATTCATGGAACTATCAGACAGTCAAACAAAGATATTGAAACGCCTAAAAGTGCGAGGACCTCAATCAATAAAGATCCTATCCAAGTTCATGGAACAAACGACTATGGGAGTTAGGCAGCACCTAGCAGACATGGAGTCAAAAGGATTGGTATGCCAGACAGAGGCAAAGAAGCAAAATAGAGGGCGCCCTCTTAACTTATGGAAAGTTTCGAGAAGAGGACATCAACGCTTTAGAGATGGTCATGAGAGCGTTGCACTCGATCTTATCGTAGCTGCAACAAAACTCAAGGGTCAAGAATTTTTAGAAGAGTTAATTTATTCTCGCAATCAATCCATTCAGGAAAACTACAGATTGAAGCTACAAGAGGCTGGCACCCATTTGCGCAATCAGATAATCCGTCTGGCCGAACTTAGAAGTGACGAGGGATACATGGCTGAAGTTCGCTTGCTGCCCGATGGCTGGCTCCTGACTGAGAACCACTGCCCCATTCATGCTGCTGCCAAGCAATGTACTCATTTTTGCAAAGCCGAACTGTCATGTTTTCAAGCGGTATTTGATAAAAAAGCAGATATTGAAAGAGTTGAACATCTTTTAGATGGGGCGAGACGTTGTACGTTCAAAATTAGCCCGAAAAACAGCAACGAGATGCGACACGGGTAAGGATTTCTCGAGATTGTTAACGAATACACTCACATAACTTTTTAAAAACGTTATTATTTGCTGTAATAGTACTTCTTCTCAACTGTACAAATCCGATGTCACATGAGTTCTCTATGTCAACAAAAGTGAAATGGACAATCAGTATCCTGTTTTTCGGCATCGCCATTTCATTCGTGGCCTTGCCAAGATTAATCGGGATTGTCATACACGATGTAATTGCTGATCAGGTGTTTGAGCAAATAAGTTCATCAACTGACGGACAAATCGTTATATCCGACCCTCAAATAGAGACTGGCTGGTTCCGGAGTATAATACAAGTTAGCGTAGAAATTTCTGATGGCCGACAACTGATAGAGCCCTATTACCTTTCGCTCCAAGGTAACATTAATCATGGTCCCATTTTACCGACTCATTCATCGATTTCATTCGGCTTGGCTAGTGTTGACCTAGTTGTGGATACTGATAAGTTACAATCAAAATTTGCAGACATTGTTATGGATACTTTGACAGCCTCTTTCTTAGTCAAATTTGATCAAAGCCTCTCTCTCGACCTAAAGATTCCAGCAATTGATATTCTGAATATTGACAACACTTTAGCTACCGTAATTGATGGACTCGACGTTCAATTAGAAATTCAAGAGGATCTATCCGCCTTGGGATACATCTACGCGGATAGAGCGTCCGTCTACAACAATCAGAGTGATTTAGAGTTGATACTTGTCCAACCAAGCCTGAATGCAACAACAGACACATTAGGACAAACCTCTACCGCTAGCTGGGTTAGTGCAACAATACCACTAGTAGACGCATCTGATCCTCTCTCGTTCAATGTTAGTAATCTCAATTTTGAATGGCGCTCAGAGCCTTCGAGTATAGGGCCAGGGCTAACAGATTTTTCACAAGATATTCAAGTAAGCAAGATAGATAGTGAACTACCATTGGAATCTATTTCATGGGAAAGCGAGATAGAGGGGATAAAACAAGAGCTGATCACAAGCTATAATAAAATGTTATTAGGTATGCAATCGTCTTCAGGTGTTGATCCTATTTTAAAAATTTCAGAATTAACTCGGCTAGGAAACGAAACCGGCTTACTTTTACTTCAAAGCGAAGTTAGGCTTAATAATATTCTCGAGGTGGATTTGTATAAGGGAATGCATAAGTTAGAACTCAACGTATTCTGGAAAGGCTTACCCAAAGCACAAAGCATCGATGATTTCAAATTCAAGGATGGACTTAACGCTCTGGATGTTGAAGTTGATTTGCGGTTAAATCAAGAATCAGTATCGTTTAGTCCTTTTGCCGAACTCGCAGAACTTTACACCAGTCAAGGCTATCTTCTCTCCTCTGGTGAGGATTTAATCCTCCAAGCCAAACTAAAAGAAGGCAATGCTTCCATTAATAATGAAGATTTCCCGCTACAACAAATATTGCAATAATAACTAGACGTCATGAAAAAGAATAATTCAAAGACAAGCCCCTCAAAAAAAGCTCAAAACTATTCACCGCGAAAAATTTATTCATACCCCAAATATTGGGCAGAATGTTTTGGCACAGCTCCCTTTCTACCGATGTCCAAAACTGAAATGGAAGAACTGGGCTGGGATAGCTGTGACATAATTATCGTGACGGCAGATGCCTACGTCGATCATCCAAGTTTCGGCATGGCGGTGGTCGGTAGACTCCTAGAGGCTCAGGGATTTAGAGTAGGAATAATTTCACAACCCAAATGGGATAGCGCGGAAGCTTTTAAAACTCTCGGTGAGCCTAATTTATTTTTTGGGATAACCGGCGGGAATATGGACTCGTTAATAAATCGTTATACCGCTGACTTACGTTTGCGTAGCGAAGATGCTTACACTCCAAACGCAAAGCCTGGCGCGAGACCCGATCGTTCAGTAATAGTGTACAGTCAAAGGTGCCGCGAAGCCTACTATGACACCCCAATAGTGCTCGGAGGTATAGAAGCAAGTCTGAGAAGGATTGCCCAATATGATTATTGGAGCGACAAAGTTAGGCGCTCTATTTTGATTGATGCCAATGCAGATATCCTATTATTTGGAAATGCCGAACGAGGACTTGTTGAACTAGCACATCAGTTAGCTAATGGTAGAAAAGTCAGAGATCTTTGGAATCTGAGAGGTAGCGCTATAGTTAAAGATTCGCTTCCAGAGGACTGGACCGAAATAGATTCAACTCGAATAGATTGGCCATCAAAAATTGATAAGATTCCAAATCCCTACGATTTTCATAACAATCAAAAAAACACTGTTCAGACAGCTACTGACGAGGTAAAGACTCTAAGAATTGTTCCCCTACCCTTGCAACGTAAAGTAGACTTAGATCACGAGAAAAGTTATATAAGACTGCCCTCCTTTAATAAAGTTACAAATGATGCCGTTCTTTATGCGCATGCATCCCGAGTTCTCCACCAAGAGGCCAATCCATATAATGCAAAAGTTTTGGTGCAGAAACATGGCACCAAGGAGCTTTGGGTAAATCCTCCACCGATACCTCTCGAAACAGAGGAGCTCGATTGGGTTTTTGATTTGCCATACAAAAGAAGACCCCACCCTAGCTACAAGAAAGCCAGGATCCCAGCCTACGATATGATAAAGACATCCGTCAATATTATGCGGGGCTGTTTCGGGGGGTGTACATTTTGCTCTATAACGGAACACGAAGGCAGAATTATTCAAAGTCGATCTGAAGAGTCAATCCTTAACGAAATCAAAAAAATTCGCGATGAGGTTCCGGGTTTCACAGGTACCATTTCTGACTTGGGCGGTCCAACTGCCAATATGTACAAATTAAATTGCAAGTCCGCTTCAATTCAAAAATCTTGTAAGCGATTATCGTGCGTTTATCCAACAATATGCAAACACCTAAATACAGATCATAGTTCAACAACCCAGCTCTACCGAAAAGCGCGAAAAATCAAGGGTGTTAAACGTATAGCTATTGCTTCCGGTTTACGCTATGACCTAGCTCTCAAAGATCACGAGTATATAAAAGAGTTAGTTACCCACCACGTAGGTGGCTACCTAAAAATAGCGCCGGAACATAGCGAAGAAAAGACACTCTCGAAAATGATGAAGCCAAGCATTTCATCATACGACGAATTTAAAATACTGTTTGATAAATATTCAAAGGAGGCTGATAAAGAACAATATTTGATCCCCTACTTTATTGCCGCTCATCCCGGTTGCGACGAAGAGGACATGTTAAATTTAAGTTTATGGTTAAAGCACCACAAATTTAAACCTGACCAGGTGCAGACGTTTTATCCGTCTCCCATGGCATTAGCAACAGCCATGTATTACTCACAGAAAAACCCTTTGGAGAAAGTTCGCTATAAGGGGGAAAAGCTTAAAGTATGCAAAGATATAGACAATAGAAGGTTACAAAAATCTTTCTTGCGTTATCATGATGAAGCTAACTGGCCTATACTTAGAAAATCCCTCCTATCTTTGGGTCGAGCTGACTTAATAGGAAATGGGCCTCAACATCTTATACCTCCCTCAAAGCCTAAAACATATCGATCAAGTAGGATTATAAAGCGTTAATCTTTTTAACTAGCGTGGCTTTTTTTTCTCCATGCTATGCTCTATGTTGGTTAATATGCCCCTTAAGATATTTAACTCCATCACGTCAAGCCGAATACGACCAAACAGTCTGCGCATTCTCTGCATCAATTGCCTTGGGTTTTCAGGATCATGAAACTTAATATCAATCAATACTTGCTCCAGATGTTGATAAAAGTGCTCTACCTGTTGAACCGTAGCGAATTCTTGATCCCAAGTTTCAGTATCTTGGTTTTTTTCGTCAGTATTTCTCTTACTAGCCGCTTTTCGGATTTCATAGCAAATAACCAAGACAGCTGCAGCCAGATTTAAAGAACTGTATTTTTCCTCTGCTGGTATCTGAACATGAAAATTGCCTAACTGAAGTTCTTCGTTACTTAAACCAGAATCTTCGCGGCCAAAAACTAATGCAATGTTAGAGAAACCTATTTCGTTAGTTACTTTTTTAGCAACCTCTTCTGGATCAAGCATGGGCCAAGGAATTTTTCGAGACCTTGCACTCGCACAAATTACCAGCCCACAATCTGCTACTGCTTCTTCTAATGAGTCAACGATTGTCGCAGACTCTAAAATGTCTACCGCTGAAGCTGCTCGCCCAGCCGCAACTCCACTAGGAAAATCTTTTGGCTCGACAAGCGTTAACTGATTCAAGCCCATATTTTTCATAGCTCGGGCGCTCGCACCAATATTTCCAGGATGCGCAGTATTAACCAAAACCACTCTAATATTTTGAAGGATAGTCATAAATGATTACCAAAAGTTGGGAATTCCAATTATACCAATATCATCCTCTTTTATGATGAAAATTAAGCACATCTCAAACGAATAATCTCTTTTGAATATGTACCACTTTTGATACCATCCTTACCGTTACAAACCAATCTTTAATGCCAATCAACGACGACAAACCTAATAGGCGCTAGCGACTATGCAGCCAATCATTAATATGGCACTTCGGGCTGCCCGAGAGGGTTCGGAAAAAGCACTATTAGCAAGCGCTCGACTCGATCGGCTCAAAATAGTTTCAAATGATCCCTTTGATTTTTCTTCCAATATGGATCATGAAATTAATGAACTTGTGGTTTCTAATCTCCAAAGAGCATATCCCACACACACAATTAAAAGCAGAATTGGTGAACCAATTATAGGTCAAGACACAGAACCTAGTTGGTATATCGACCCACTATTTGGGAGCCTAAATTTTTCAAAGGGGAATCCAAGCTATGGCGTATCAATAGCTATTGAGATCGAGGGCAACATAGAGCACTCCATATTAACTTTACCAGAGTATAATCAGGAATTCGTAGCTTCCAAAGGAAGCGGCGCTCAGTTAAATAAAACTAAGTTACGAGTTGACCCCAAAGTAAAGTTTGAAAATGCATTTTTGGGCTTTTGCCTAGGCCGCGAAAATATCGAATCTTCAATAAGACTTTTTACGCTTTTGGCGCAAAAAAATATACAAATTCGTACGTCGGGTTGTTCTGCATATGACATGTTAATGGTCTGTACAAACAGTTTAGGAGCGAGCTTTTGTGAGGCTTCCGAAGCATTTAGCGTCCGAGCGGCGACATTAGTTTTAAAAGAATCAGGTGCTTTAATTAGCTCAGAATTGGGAGACCCCAATTTAGGAGAAGCTTCCGAATTCTATTTCGGAGCCCCAAGAATCTTCAAGGAGCTAGTCAAGCTTCGAATGCTGGTTTGAATCCAATTGAAACTTTCTGTAACGAAGACAAGCACTCCTCTCTCAGGACATATATCCTCGATCGTACTTTTGAAAACCATTTCAACTATATTCCTCCGAAGTTAAGGTAGTCGTATTTCATGGCAGTGGAAACACCTAGTAAAATTCACAACCTTATTGAGGAACCAATTCAGCAATCGCTCATTCGTATGACTATGCCAATGATAATTGGAATGATCATGCTATTTACTTTCAGCCTCGTAGATACATGGTTTATCAGTTTTCTTGGTACAGAATCATTGACAGCTATAAGCTTCACTTTCCCTGTGACCTTCACTGTAATGAGCATGGCGATAGGACTTGGCATCGGTGCCTCTGCAGTTGTAGCGAGTTACTTAGGAGCATCAGAGCCAGACAAAGCGAAAGAGTCGGCTACCGTAATCAACTATATCTCGTTTGGAATGGCCTGCATGATTGTTTTGTTATGCTGGACCTTCATGGACCGAATTTTCATTCTCATGGGTGCAAGCGATCAATTAATGGTTCCCATTCAAGAATACATGAACATTTGGTTTCCTGGTTCAGTGTTAATAGTTTGCATCATGACAGGAAACAGTATTCTGCGCGCCATCGGTGACACAAAAACTCCGAGTATCTTGATGGCATCAGCAGGATTCATAAACGCTGTCTTGGATCCCTTGCTTATTTTTGGATTGGGCCCTTTCCCCGAGCTAGGAATGCAAGGAGCCGCCTGGTCAACAATCATTGCCTGGTTAATTGGATTCTGTTACCTGACCCATTTGTTAATCTTCAGAGTCGAAATGGTCAGTAAAACACTTCCCAGTAGATCCGTATTCATTTCTGCTGGTAAGAAAATGTTAAGAATTGGAATTCCAGCAGCGGGTGCAAATATGATGACTCCTCTCGCGGCTGGAATAATGACCGCAATCGCTGCAAGCTTCGGCGGCACGATAGTAGCCGCTTTTGGAGTCGGTGCACGAATAGAGCCTATAGCAACTTTATTAGTACTAGCTATGTCCTCCTCTTTACCGCCTCTTATAAGCCAGAACTTTGGAGCTCAAAGATTAGATCGAGTCGAGGAAGCTTATCGTTTATCAATCAAATTCATTCTAGGCTGGCAACTAATAATCTATTTCATCCTTTTCTTATCATCTGGATTCATTGCAGCGATATTTTCTGATGATCCAGAAGTAATTAAATCTATTGAGTTATTTATTTGGATAATGCCTCTTGGATATGGACTGCAAGGGATTATCATACTAACGAATTCATCCCTCAACGCAATGCACAAGCCCATAAGTGCTTTGTATTTAAGTATCGCGCGTTTTTTTGTTTTTTACGTCCCATTGGCATATCTCGGGAGTCTATATTTTGGGCTGTATGGCTTTTTTTGCGGCGCGGTATGTGGCAATTTGTTTATGGGGATTATATCTTATAGAACTTTTAATGAAGCGATAGCCGCCGAAATTCGGCTAGAGGAAAGTGCCGCTTAAACGCCGCTATGACCTGAAGAGATTTTTAACTGTATCTATTAACCCACCGCTTTGTTGTTGAGCAACCAATGAACCAATCTGCTGATCCGAATCTACGTTATCCTCGATTAAGTTAAAACTCTTATCCTCGACTACTGCTTGCTCCTCTTCGGCTTCAGAGTAACTCAACCTATTATTTGTTTCTTGGAACTGCAGCATCTCCATGCAGATATCGTTGTATTCAACTGCTGTTAGTAACTCAGGTTTTTCTTTCATGTTCAGAGTAAATTTCCTGTCATTAGCCGCAGACAGATAGTGCAGATTCTTTTTGTTGGTAATTAATAAGCCCTCTTCTTTAGCAGTGTTATACAGCGGTGTTCCTCTCAAAGGGATATATGGAAAAAAGAAAAAATGTTCGGGTGCAATTGTCTGATTCAACTTAAGAGTCTCCCTCATATTCTTTGCTGTTTCCAGCGGCATACCCACAATATTGAATGTTAGCCTATTTATTCCCGCCTTTTTACAATTTGAGGCCGCGTCTATTACTTGCTGGTTGGTCATTTTACGACCCAACATTTTTGATCGGTATTCTTCGTCACCGCTCTCAATGCCAAACCAGATGGTATGACAACCTGCCTCTGCTGCAGTACGGCAGAATTCCTCATTCATCACTTCAACTCTAGAATTTATTGAAAACGGTAAACGGACTCTTTCTTTGTATATCTCAAAAAAAGCTCGAACGAACTTTAAATTAGAGAGGAAAAGCTCGTCCCAAAACTCGAAGTATCCTACGTTGTACTTATCTCTCAGACGGATTAGTTCATCGACCATCGCTTCAGGTTGATATTTACGGAGAAAAGTTTTCTTTGTTTTCCAACTCTCTAGAATCGGAGTATTACAGCAGTAAGTGCATCGATAAGGACAACCCCTACCAGTCATTACAGGTAGCACTAATTTGCCTTTAGGCCCAAAGATCGATGAGTTAACATCCTCAAATCCATCCTGCTTTGAAAATATCTCATAGTCGGGAAACGGAAGCGCTTCCAAGTCGCCTATCTGATGAGGTTCAGTTTTATATACGGACCCATCATCTAGCTTTTCCCACATACCATCAGCTGGGCCTTCTTTTAGCCCTTTAAGATGCTCAACTATGTTTCCGATTGCATATTCCCCGTCTCCCACGCAAATGAAATCGATGTTAGGGTTTTCAATCGTTTGCTCTTGAGAAAGCATGGCCTGATAGCCCCCGATACAAATTGGAAGATTTGGCATTATTTTCTTCAATTCATCAAAATAAGGCTCCATCGGGTACCAATGAGGGCTCATTATTGAAAATGCAATCAGATCAGGCTCAAGACTCTGTACAGCCTTGGCATAATTGGACGGCGAATATTTTTCTGAATCCCTCAAAATCAAGACAGGCTCTAGCAGCACTTCGACCCATGGAAAATCGCGCTTCAAGTAGGCGGTCATACTAGCGATGGGCATCGCGATTTCATTACCGTCAGGTGAGTAAAAAGCAAACACTAAACGTAACTTTTCTTTAGACACAGAGCTAAAGAAGCGCGACTTATGCTGAGGGTAAACAGGCAAACTGCTACTGGCAGCTATTATCTCTGTTTTAGAATTCATAGAATAAAAAAAGACCAGCTTTTCATTTAACGATCAATATCAGTAAATTTCCGTATCAGTTTCTCTAATATCGACAGGGTTGCTCTAAAGTATATCACCAAAAAAGAAATTAGTTCATTGAATCGGCGAAGCACCTATGAACCTTAGCTTTAAAAAGCTTAAATCTATCGATCTGCCGTGTTCTAATGATACCTTAGTCTTTTCTCTTAGTGGTAAAATTCAGTGTCAAAACTATTGGACTTATACAGAAATGAATGTCATCGAAGCTCTCCATAATCGTGTTTCAGCGCCACGACTTGGCGACCCTGGACCCGACAAAGAAGTTCTAGAAAATATCTGCAAATCAGCCTTTAGTGCTGCTGATCATGGGCTACTAAAACCATGGCGGTTTCTAATAGTTAAGGATCAAGCTAGATGCCGTTTGGGTGATTTATTCGCTCAAGCCACTCTTGAAACAACGGCAGAAGTCTCTCAAGAGAAACTGGAAAGTATAAAAAAGAAGCCATTACGAGCACCTTTGATCATAATAACTATAGCCAAACATATTTCGCACCCTAAGATACCAGAGATTGAGCAGAGCTTATCTGCCGCCGCAGCGACTCAAAACATGCTCCTAGCAGCCTTTGCTCAAGGTATAGGGGCTATGTGGCGCACCGGAGCAATGGCCTACAGCTCAACTGTTAGTGCCGGGTTAGGACTTGAAAAACATGAAAAAATAGTCGGATTTCTCTACTTAGGGGCGTCCCAGGGACCACAAAAACCTCCGAGAGAGCTCAGTGTAGATGATTTTTTTCAAGAGTGGTGATTGTCCTAGCGTAAACGCATATACCTATACAATTTCGAGCTTCATGGATTAAGTAAAGTGCGAACCACTATTTTTTCGACCCCAATTCTTACGCCATTTCTACGCACAATTTCGATCGTAATTTTAAAAATTTTAGGATGGCAAACAAGAGGGGGTGAATTACCACATCAAAAATTTGTTCTAATCGGAGCCCCACACACTAGTAATTGGGACTTCCCTCTTATGCTGATGGTAGTGCTAAAACTTAGGTTACGCGTTTTCTGGATGGGAAAGCATACGCTATTTCCATTTCCTTTTGCAGGATTCATGAAATGGTTAGGAGGTATCCCAATTAATCGTTCAGCTTCGCATAATGTTGTGAGAGAAACGGTTAGACAGTTTAAAGAAAATAAAGATTTAGTGGTTTTAGTTCCTCCAGAGGGAACAAGAAGCAAGGTAGCTCGGTGGAAAACTGGATTTTATCATATAGCTAACATGGCAGAAGTTCCGATACTTATGGGTTACGTTAATGCCGAAAAGAAAGAAGCTGGTTTTGCGGACTTCTTTTATCCAAGTGGGGATGTAGAAGGCGATTTAGAAAAAATAAGAGAATTCTATCACCCAATAAAAGGGTTAATCGCAGATAACTCATGAATTACGAGCGATTTTTAAATTGAGATTAAGTATCTTCACTCACACATAAACATTTTAACAAGCTACTAAAAACGTATCTAGCATAATCCTCTGTTTGTACATTACGGAGTTTGAACTTCCATTGTTTAAGATGCCATTGTTGAAGCTGAGCAACAACCTGGCTGGCTAGTAGTTCAGGTTCTTCACAAATAAACTGTTTTTCCAAAATACCTTCGCTAATTATACTCATTAGAATTTCTTCACTTCTCAACTCATTATCTAGTGCAAAACTTTGTTGCTCTTTCGACAGTCCTTTGAGTTCCATAAAGCAGAAATAGTACCAGGAACGTAATATTTCCATCATATAAATTTCACCAAAAATAATGCCTCGTAAGCATTCCTTAGGTTCAAGTTTTGCCTCCAAAATTTCATCTGCAACTTGCTCAATATACTTCCGCTGAACGCCCTCAATCACAGAAGCCAAGTCGTTCTTCGAGCCAATATAAGAATATAACCCCCCCATACTAATCCCTGTCTCCTTGCTTAAATCTCTCAAACTCATTGCCTGAAAACCTTTTGAACTGGACAATTTGAAAGTCGCTGTGAATATTTTTTCAAGATTTGGTATCGCGACTTTTGCATTTTTAATTTGCATTTTATCTTTATGCATCTCAAAAACACTTTCCCACAGGGGCTCTCCCTCCAAAATCCATCTGTTTCGGAAAGCTTCGATGCTAGTATCGTGTGGCCAACTCAAAATAAACTATCCTGTAATTTTAAAAATTTTAGTACTTTAGCCTGAGCAAAAAACTTTCATTCAATTAACGTGATTCAATTTTAGTCACACCTTTTATGTAACCTTTACGTTACCACCAGTACGAAGCTAGCGTCATTAAGCCGGCAAGCATGCATAGAACTAAAGAACTATATCTTAACGAATTATGAGAAATCTTACGAACAGTCTTCATAGCAAGCCAATATCCAAACAAAGTAGCCGGTATGAACGGTAAAAATAAAAATATGTGACTCTGATCAAGCTTACCAATCACTAGCAGCATTACTAGCGACATCAGACAACTTGCACAAAAAAAAGCCGACATGTTAGCCCTGATATAGTCACTCTTTTCATGCTGCAGCAACAAGGCCATAGGAGGGCCTCCGATTGAGGTACTAGTGCCCATAAACCCTGATAAAAACCCCGCAGAAAACAAAGAACCTGTGCTTGGTTTTAATTTTAAACTACTGAGGCTCAATATGACCGCGACAATAACAGAGATACCTACCCATAACGCAAGCTGCTCGACAGAAATCCAAACCAACAACATACCCCCACATATTGTCCCAGGTATACGACCTAGAATCGCAAATTTTAAACCTGAGAAAGATATTGACTTCCAATGACTTAAAGCCATAACAAGCGACAATGTCAGTGCTGACATCGTTATGGGCGCTGGCACATAAAGTGGGTCCAAGAAAAATAAAATTGGTGCAGCAACTATCGCAAGACCAAAACCGAGTGCGGTCTGAATGTAAGCACCTAAAAATATGATCAAGGTTGCAATTATAACTTCCATAGTCCATCACCAGTGCTGTGCATCATGATCCTTCCTAGTAAAAATTTGATACGACAATATGTAAGTATTTTACGCCAAAAATTCGGTTTCTATAAGGAGTAAAACGGATACATATTTAAGACTGAGTTATGGATAGTCAGATTAATTTGCTGAAATAAGCGCAGCTCTTTTACAATGCGATTTTCAATTAAGCAAAAAGGATAAAAAATGAAATCAAGAGCCGCTGTAGCATTCGCCTCCGGCGAGCCCCTAGAAATCGTTGAAGTAGACCTCGAAGGACCTAAGGCAGGTGAAGTTTTAATCGAAGTAAAAGCCACTGGAGTCTGCCACACAGATGCATTTACACTTTCGGGTGATGATCCTGAAGGCGAATTCCCTGTTATCCTAGGTCATGAAGGAGCAGGAATTGTAAGAGAAATAGGCCCCGGTGTAACTTCTGTAAAAGTAGATGATATCGTAATACCTCTGTACACGCCTGAATGTCGCCAGTGTGATTTCTGTTTGAACCCAAAAACAAATCTATGCCAATCGATTCGTGAAACACAGGGACGAGGTTTAATGCCAGACAACAGTAGTCGATTCTCGTTAGATGGAAAACCTATCCTACACTATATGGGCTGCTCAACCTTTTCTAATTTTACCGTCATGCCTGAAATAGCATTAGCCAAGGTAAGAAGCGATGCACCATTCGACAAAATTTGTTATATCGGTTGCGGAGTTACTACCGGTGTTGGAGCCGTTGCTTTTGAGGCACGAGTTGAGCCAGGAAGCTCCGTGGCAGTGTTTGGGCTTGGAGGTATTGGCCTTAATGTCATCCAAGGCGCACGAATGGTTGGAGCAGATCGAATTATCGGGATAGACATTAATCCTGCTCGCGAGAAACTCGGCCGAGATTTTGGATTGACCGATTTCATCAACCCAAACGAAACAGAAAATATCACGGAGGCTATTGTTGATTTAACCGATGGCGGAGTTGATTACAGTTTTGAGTGTATCGGGAATGTTAACATTATGAGAAATGCCCTAGAGTGCTGCCATAAAGGATGGGGTGAGTCATACATTATTGGGGTTGCTGGAGCGGGACAAGAAATAGCAACCCGTCCATTTCAGCTGGTAACAGGAAGATCGTGGAAAGGGACTGCATTTGGCGGAGCCAGGGGCCGCACTGACGTTCCAAAAATAGTGGACTGGTATATGGATGGAAAAATACAAATAGATCCCTTAATTACCCATACTATGCCTCTGGAAGAGATAAATAATGCCTTTACTATGATGCATAGTGGAGAGAGTATACGATCAGTAGTCATTTATTAAATCAACAGCGTGGAATTTAGTTCATGAAATATTTACACACGATGGTTCGAGTTTCAGATATCGAGCAGTCACTTGATTTTTATTGCAATAAACTAGGTCTAAAAGAAGTTAATCGATATGAAAGTGAAGAAGGCAGATTCACATTAGTATTTCTTTCAGCACCAAATAACGAGGAAGCGCAGGTCGAATTGACTTACAATTGGGATTCAGAAGATTATGATGAAGGGCGAAACTTTGGACATCTCGCTTACTCGGTGACAAATATTTACGAAACCTGTCAACATTTACTAGATAGTGGGGTAGTAATAAATAGACCACCCAGAGACGGCAGAATGGCTTTTGTGCGATCCCCTGACAATATATCAATAGAACTTCTTCAGGACGGTGAAGCCTTGCCTGAAAGAGAGCCTTGGATAAGCATGAAAAATACAGGTAATTGGTAAGCCTCTATTGAGCAAATTAAATCACTCGATTATGATAGGTGCCCTTTAAGACTATTGCTAGCTAAAGCAATGTTTTGAAAAGACCAAAATCGCCTCATAGTGGAAAATCAAAAATGCAGTTACTGGATGGCAATGCTTGTTCAGAAGAAATCCGAAAAGAAATTAAGAATGAAGTGGAAAACATAATTGCGACTGGAGGACGACCTCCGCATCTCGCAGCTGTACTTGTCGGCAACGATGGCGCAAGTCAAAATTATGTAGCATTTAAGATCAGGGATTGTGAAGAAGTAGGGTTTGACTCAACCACTATCCGAATGGATGCATCTATAACAGAACAAGACCTGCTGAATAAAGTTAGTGAATTAAACGAAAATACGGCGATAGATGGTTTTATAATCCAGCTGCCACTCCCAGCCCATATCAACGAAAGCAAGATCGTCCTTGCTATAGACCCTAAAAAAGACGTCGACGGATTTTGTCCAGAAAATGTCGGTAATTTGAATTTAGGCCTTCCCACGTATGTTTCTGCCACTCCTAATGGAATAATGGAGTTATTAAGAAGAAATAAGATAACAACTGAGGGGAAGCATTGTGTAGTTCTCGGCCGAAGTAACATTGTCGGGACACCCATGGCTATCCTGATGTCCCGAAATACAGACCCCGGGAACGCCACGGTAACGCTCGCCCACAGTCGCACTAAGAATTTAAAAGAGCTTTGCTTAACAGCTGACATTCTCATAGTCGCAATCGGCAAGACTGAATTTCTAACCGCCGATATGGTTAAGGAAGGTGCTGTAGTGATAGACGTAGGACAAACACGAGTACCGGATAGTACGAAGAAGGCGGGATTCCGAAACGTTGGCGACGTTGACTTTGAAAACGTAAAAACCAAATGCTCATACATAACCTATGTTACTGGTGGTGTAGGTCCAATGACTCGCGCCTCACTCTTACAAAATACTTTAAAAGCCTACAGAATAAACAGGGAAACTTCAGATGTTTGACTCACTACAACCACTTCCACCCGATCCTATTCTTGGGCTAAACGCGGCATTCAAAGCAGATAATAATCCAAAAAAGGTGGACTTAGGCATCGGAGTCTACAAAGACGAAGATGGCGCGACCCCAGTAATGAAAGCTGTTAAAGAGGCAGAAAAGAGAATCCTAGATTCTCAAATGACTAAAGCCTATGTAGGGCCCATGGGGGCCGCGGGTTATAACGAAGCTGTAGCGGAATTAATCCTAGGGTCAACATTAAAAAATAGCTTAGGGGGTAGACGGATAACGATCCAAACACCAGGCGGTTGTGGAGGCCTGAGGATCGCTGCAGAATTCATCGCTCGAGCAAATCCCAACACGACCATTTGGGTCAGCGACCCAACATGGGCTAACCATAAGCCTCTGATTGGATCGGCTGGGCTCGACTTTAATTCATATCCCTACTATGACTACAAAACGCACTCGGTAGATTTCGAAGGCATGTTAAGTACGTTGGCTAAGGTACCAAGAGGTGATGTGGTTCTTCTGCACGGCTGCTGCCATAATCCAAGCGGGGCCGATCTCTCTCAAGACCAATGGATTGCGATAAAGGATCTTGCCCTCAAGCAAGGTTTTACAATATTTATTGATTTAGCATACCAAGGAATGGGCGATGGATTGGAAGAAGACGTTGTGGGTGTACGATTATTAGCTGAATCACTACCCGAATTAATTGTAGTAAGCTCTTGCTCTAAAAATTTTGGCCTTTATCGAGAAAGAACCGGGGCAGTAAGCTTAATTTGTCAGAACGAGGTAGCAGCAAGTTCCGCAAGCACCTTACTTGCTGCAGCAGCGCGAGCCAATTATTCCATGCCTCCAGATCATGGTGCAGCAATTGTCCAGCTTATTTATGAAGACAGTTCTCTTTACTCGATGTGGCAAGAGGAATTGAAGGGAGTCAGAGATCGAATCAATGGCCTACGGGTTACGTTTTCTGAAAGTTTGAAAAAATCAGGCGTCGATAATGACTTTGGCTTCATTCAAAATGAGAAAGGAATGTTTTCGTTTTTAGGTGTGACTCAAAGTCAGATTCAGGAGCTAATAAACAAATACGCAATCTATCTTGTAGACTCAAGCCGGATTAATGTTGCAAGTATAAATAAAAGCAACATTGACTACGTTACGGAGAGTATCGTTAACGTAATAAAGATAACTTAAAGTCGATTACGGATAGCTAAGAACTTTTAGATACTTTTCCCTGAATAGAATTCGCAAACAAGCGAAGAGCTGCCTCTGTTGACTCCCAACCGATACAAGCGTCTGTTACCGAAACACCTGGGCGAATTTCATCTAGATTATTTGGAATCGGTTGATTACCTTCCTCTATATTACTCTCTAACATTACGCCAATTATCGAAGTGTTATCAGCAGCGAGCTGTTTCGAAATATCTTTCAAGACATCAAGTTGCCTAGTATGGTTTTTTTTCGAATTTCCATGACTGCAATCAATCATTATATTCTCGACAATACCTGCTTTTCGCAACTCTTCCTCGCATACTGTTACGCTTGCTTCATCATAGTTCGGTTCTCTGCCACCTCGAAGAATAACATGGCAGTGCGGATTGCCCTCTGTTCGGAACACAGCGACACTTCCTGCATCTGTAACAGATATGAAGCTATGATTAGCTGAAGCTGATCTTATTGCATTAATCGCTACAGATATCTCTCCATCAATATTATTTTTAAAACCGACGGCAGAACTTATTCCACTCGCAAGTTTTCGGTGTGTAGGAGACTCGGTAGTACGCGCGCCTACCGCTGTCCAACTAACCAAGTCCTGCAGGTATTGAGGCGATATTAAATCGAGAGCTTCAATACCTATTGGTAGCCCTATTTTAGAAATATCTACCATAAGTTTTCTTCCGATACGAATGCCTTGATCGATTCTATGAGAGCCGTCCAAGTGTGGGTCATAAATTAAGCCATCCCAACCAATGGAAGTCCTTGGCTTTTCGAAATAAACACGCATAACTATGAGAAGTTCATTTGCTAATTCATCTGCAAGTGGCTTAAGTAACTTGGCATACTCAACCGCCTCAATAGGGTTATGGATTGAACATGGTCCAACAATTGCAATTATCCGACTATCTTTTCTTTCAAGAATATCTTTAACTTCCCGTTGGCCTTTTTTAACTGTTTCAAGAGCTTTACCTTCAAGTTTATATTCCTCTTTAATTTGACCAGGCGAAGGTAAGGCGTCATAACCGGTTATATGAAGATTTTCCACTTCTTTATCTGTATTTTTCATGCCGTACATTAACTCAGACTGTGAGGGGGATCGGATTATGCTGTAATTAACCTAAAAGTTCAAAATTATGTTAAATTTTCCCCTTTGAGTAATATCACTTAATAGATTTTCCAGAGACAGTCATATGCCAAAAGCAAGCGAATTAAAAAAGGGCATGGTGGTTGAGATTCAAGGTGTACCTCATATCGTGAAACATCTGGAGTCTAAATCACCCTCTTCAAGAGGAGCTGTAACACTTTATAAAATCGAATTCCGAAACCTTCAAAATGGCTCTAAAGTAGATTCATCTTTAAAAGGTGGAGATTTGTTACCTTTAGCAGATTTCATTCGAATTCCAGTGCAATATAGTTACTCTGATTCAGATAACTTATATTTTATGAATAGTGATACGTTTGAACAATTTGAAATAGCTCGAGATCAATTGAGTGAGCAACTTCCATTCTTATCTGAACAACAAGAAAATATTTTTGCCTTGGTGTCTGGAGAACGCATCCTTGCCATCGAGTTACCTCAGTCTGTAGATCTGCGTGTAGAAGAAACCCCTCCGGCCATCTCTGGCTCATCAGCAACAAATAGAACGAAGACAGCTACGCTGTCCACTGGCTTAGAAATTCAAGTTCCCGAATACTTAAAGCCCGGCGACTTAGTGAGAGTAAATACTGCTACGGGTAAATTTATGTCGAGGGTATAGCTAGATAAAAATATCGTCTTCTCTCTTTATTTAAAGTGGCCACTTCTTAGAAAATTAATTGAGTGATCTATCACAGTATTATTTCGCATCATGAGAGTGTGAGTTACCGGCAAAGAAATATGCTCGCTCATACCTTCAACCTTAGTGCTTTCAACAGTAACGACACTATCGTTCGGACGATCCAGCCAAAAAAAACCCAAGGGAGTTATATTCCGTGTTCCCGCAATGACACCTAATTCAAAAGAAATTGGACCCAATTTTCGCGGAATACTATCGACGTCAGTGCCTAAAGCTCTCCCAGCCGGACCAAGCAACGAAAACCCTGGGAAAGACTTTAATCGATCCACCAGCTCACTGCCTTGATTTGGCGGACCAAGCATAACTACCCTACCAAGGTTGACGAGACTATGCTCTTTAAAGAAATGCCGAACTAGAATTCCACCTAAGGAATGAGTTATGAAATGTACTTTCACCGGATTGTTTTCAAAACACGCATTAATCCCACGACTAACCGCATCATACGACAGAAAATCGATTTGGTGCTTTCGAGACTGAAAATTAATGTTTGCAACAGAAAATCCTGCGCGAATTAATTTTGTCTCAAGCTCGCCCATAGAATTAGATACTCTTGCGAGACCGTGCAATAAAACTACGCAATCCTCTGCAAAAGCCGGTTTTGCGAAATTTGAGGCCAAGACAAAAATTAGAAAGCTAAAAGACACAGACTTACGCATTACAACGCCAGCAGATATCAAAACTTTCAAAATTAGACTCACCGCATCTTTGACACAACCACATATCGTCTTTAGTAG